>CALFXX010000060.1 GCA_937952975.1 uncultured Alcaligenaceae bacterium | reverse complement strand
CTTCCGATCTCTGCAAGACGCCAGATTTTTTGCCAGGCCGTAAACTCCCAACCCAACGCAGGGCTACGGTTTAAATAGCCCCAGCCCGCACGATGCGCATGTATGGGCAGTTGGCTGTGCTTTCTGAAAGCCGATATACCTGCTAAGCCAATCGAGTTCAGGCAGACCATTACGCATGTGCCTTGGTGTGCAAGTACAAAGTCGTGCCGATGTCTCATTTGATCAAGGTCACCTGTAATGTTGAAGGCGACCATGACTTTTTTTCCTGACTGATCGGCCGCACGATTCACGATGCGCATCACGCGTTCAACGCGCTCTTCAAACGGACAGTAGGTTCCGTCAGCTTGCAACTCGTCGTCTTTGATGAAATCGATATCGCCCGCGACAAGCAGCTGCACTTGTTCTGCAGTTTCAACAGCACTTAAACCGACACTGGGTTTGATGATCGTGCCGATAAAGGGCCCCGTTTGTTTTCCGCTCAGCCGCCGCGTACCCGGCATGCCAAACGCTGGTCCTGGGTATGCCTGCGCAAAGGCTTCAGGCAATTCAAGGTCAAGTAATCTGAGTCCAGATACCTGAGCTAACTCAAATAAATTACCGGCGACGGTTGAGAGGACACTCGGCAGGCATGGCCCGATATTGCTCAGTGGCCAAGACAGTTTGAGAAGGCAACGCGTGTAAACGTTGGATCGCAAGCCCCCAGGGAGACTGGGCTGCGTCGAAGTATCTAAGATGGTTAACGCTTCGACCTGTGCGCCTGAGCGCTTTTTTAATGCAGGTGTTTCGGTGGCCAGTTTTAAAAAGGTGCCACTTGACTGCTCGCCTGCGATGACCTCAGCCGCTCGCGCTGGATCATCGCCTGTTTCTAGCCAATACGTTGCATAAAAGCGTTCATCCACGTTATTTATAGCCCAACGCATGTGGCAACCAGTTGCTTAAGGCTGGGACAAACGTTAACAGCATCAAAACGATGCCATGCGCCCATAAAAACGGCTTGAGCTCGCGAGTCAAGTCAGACAGGGGCACTTTTGATACGTTTGAGGTCACGAATAACAAACCGCCCACCGGAGGGGTAATCATCCCCAACGTCAGGTTGTAGATCACGATCATCGCGAAGTGAATAGGCTCGATCCCCACGCTGGCTGCAACGGGCGCCAGAATCGGCACAAGCACCATCACCCCAGGAAGAGGTTCAATGAAAATGCCAAAGAGCAACAAGAAAATATTGACCACAATCAGAAAAGTCCAGGCATTCAAATGCATGCCTGCAATCCAGTTGGCCACAGCTTGCGGTACGCCTTCGATCGTTAAGATCCAGGCAAAAGAAGCCGACATCCCGATGATCAAGAGCACAGAGGCTGTCAGTAACGCCGAACGAAACAAAATGTTCGGCACTGCTTTCCACTCAAGGGTGCGATAAACATATTTGCCGCACAACAAGGCATAAAACACCGCAACCACTGAAGCTTCGGTGGGCGTAAACCAGCCTGCACGCATGCCGCCTAAAATAATCACTGGCAATAAGATGGCTGGTAATGCCTTCCAACTTGTCAGCCACATTTCTTTGCGGGTTGGATGCTCATTATCTCCCTTGTAGTTACGCTGCTTGGAGACATACCAATTCACGACACACATTGCGACGGCAATGAGTACGCCGGGGATCAGGCCCGCGACGAAGAGTGCCCCAACTGACACCCTATCATCTGCCAGCGCATAGATGATCATGATGATTGAGGGAGGGATAATCGGGCCCACGATCGCAGTCGACGCGGTCAACGCTGCTGCGTATGAGCGCGAGTAACCGGCCTTGTCCATCATGCGAATGAGCATCGATCCTGGGCCTGCTGCATCAGCCAGAGCCGAGCCAGAGATCCCAGAGAAAAAAGTCAGTGAAACGACGTTGGTGTAGCCCAAACCGCCGCGCTTGTGACCAACGAATTGACCCGCAAATTTCAACAAGACTTCGGTGAGTGATCCGCCACTCATTAACTCTGCGGCAAGAATAAAGAAGGGCACGGCCATCAGTGGAAAACTGTCGATGCCGGTGAACGTTTCTTTTAACAAGACCAGCAACGGAAAATTAGCGCCTGAAATCAGCAAGGTTGTGATGGTAGATAAGCCAAGCGCGAAAGCAACCGGCACACCGATCGCTAAATACACACAGGCTGCAATAAGAAGGACGACGCTGGCGCTCATAGTGAGGCACTCGCTGTGGCATCAAAGTGCGCGTCAGAAGGGAACGATCTGGTCAGAACGTAGTCTTTGACGATCAGTAACCAATGGATCAAGGTCATGGCAGCCCCAATGGGTAAGCCAGCATAAATGATGGCAATCGAAATTTGGGTGGCTGGTGTTTGCTGATACTGGGTGCGATCCATGTATTCAAGACCATACCAGGTGAAGAAAGCAAATAGTCCGATGACGAGTAGCGCAATGAACGCACGGATGGCAATTGCAACGCCTCGAGGCACCGCGTCTTGTAGGTTTTCAACCGCGATATGCCCACCGTAACGCAGTACGGGGCCACAGCCTAAGAAGGTTAACCAAATCATGAGATGGCGCGCCACTTCTTCAGCCCATTCGAGCGAGATGTTGGTGGTGTAGCGCAGCACGACGTTGGTAAAGATGATGAGCGACATCACCGCCAGGATGACGATTAAAAGCCATTTATTGATGGCCAAAAAATAGCTTTCAAATGTTTTCATGAGGATCACTGCTTGATTTGAAATAAAAAAATGGTGGCGCACGACGTAGCGCCACCATTTTTGCAGAGAGACTTATTTAAAGTCGCGAATTTTTTGAATATTCTCTGCGCCAAACTCTTTGTTGTACGCGGCATAGGCAGGCTCAAGCGCTTTGACGAAGGCGGCTGCATCAACTTTACGTACAACAATCATGCCATCGGCCTCTAGCTGAGCAATGCCGTTTGCGTCATCTTCACTGACCTTTTTACGTTGCGCAATATTGCCAACCTTAGCAGCGTCGTAAAAGACTTTTTTGTCGGCTTCGCTCAGTTTGTTCATGAAACGCGGTGAGGTCAAAAATAGAGCAGGTGAATACACGTGGGCGGTGAGTGACAGATATTTTTGTACCTGTGAAAATTTTGACGATAAGATAATTGGGATAGGATTTTCTTGGCCATCAACAATGCCCTGCTGTAATGCACCAAAGACCTCAGGGAAGGCCATCGGAGTTGGACGGATACCAAAGGTGCGGTAACCATCCATATGTACTTTGTTTTCCATCGTGCGCATTTTTAAGCCAGCGGTATCCGCAGGCGTGACGATTGGATGTTTATTGTTGGTCATATGGCGAAAGCCATTTTCGCTCCAGGTTAAGGCAATCAGACCTTTCGCAGGAAATTTTTTCAAGAGCTCTTGGCCGGGTGGGCCATCGAGATAGGCGCGCGCGTGGTCGTAGTCACGAAACAAGAACGGGATGTCGACAATTTTGACTTCAGGTACAAAGTTACCGACTGGGCCAGTTGAAACGTCAGTGATATCGAGCGTGCCAAGTTGCACTGCTTCGATCATTTCACGCTCACCGCCCACAGAACCGGCAGGAAACTGCTGGCATTTGTAGCGCCCTTGGGTGCCTTTTTCGATCTCATCACAGAAGGCCGTGACGCCCATGCCATACGATCCATTGGCGGCTGAGGTATAGCCGATTTTTACGATCGTTTGTGCGCTTGCTGAACCGATTGCGAGCCATGTTGCCGCAGCAATTGAGGTCAAGCGGATGGTTTGTTTGAAGTTCATGTTTCCCTCTGAAATGACGTGGTAAGGTTCTTGTTGTTTGACTTCGTAATAATTTGTATCAGATGCTACTAGACATTAGCAGTTGTAGTGTATTAGGTAATACGCGAACTCAGCTCGCGCCCGATTTTAGGTGATCGCGGCCCCCGGGGTTAGGTGATGCGTTCGATGCTTTCGGCGATCTCTTTGTTGTCAAAGACTTTTTTCCAGTCGTCACGCATCAGTCGGGGTTTGCCAAAGGTAATCGCCTTGTTGCAGGCATCTGAGAACTGCCCAGGGATTTGCTTAAAAATCACCGCCGACAAAATTGTCATGTGACCGAGCAGAAAATCTCTCGCCGCTTCGGCAGGAACACCCCTAGAGACGACCTCATCCATCGCTTCTCGCATGACGTCTAGTAGCGTCGCACAGACCGTTTCTGAAAGACCAGGCTCGAGCAGCGCCATTTGTTCGACTGTGACGCGATATGAACGCAAAATGGGCTGGTAGATCGTTTCGGCAATGGCTTCGCCTAACTCAAACGCCTCCTCTGGGCCTTGCATCAGTGCGCTCACAATAGATTGCGGCGCCAGTACCCCGCCAAAGTAATCGGGTGCGCCGGCCGTATGAACCTCAGGGGCAAAGATGTTGGGATGGCAGGGGTGTGCCACGAAGTAGGTCAGGTCTGGGCGCTTGGGCAGGTGGCCGGCAAAAGGTGCTGCGGCATCAAGCGTCATCACCATCGTGCCTGCTTGAAGCTGGGGGGCGATTTCGGTGGCAAGGCGGCCGATAAAACTGTCGGGTACAGCCAAAATCACGACATCAACTTTGTTCAGAGCGTCTTCTAAGGCAACGCAAGATACGCCTAATTCGTTTTTCAGCCGGTCTTTACCAACTTGGCTGACCTCTACGTGCCTGACCTCGTACTCTGAACCCATCAGGTTTTTGGACAGGCGCACGCCCATCTTGCCGCCAGCACCAAACAATGCAATCGAAGTCACGATGATCAACCCTTATCTTGTAATTAGCGGCGATGGTATGATGAGTTGACCAGTTTGAGCTACTAGGGCTTATACCTAAGCTTCTGTTAAAAATTAACGATTATTTAGTGTCTTTTGCCGATGATCGATACGATTTCTGGTAACAGTGCCTGCGGGTCTGCCTCAGTGCATGCTTGGGCCAAAGAGTTTTTCACAGCCTGAGCGATCGTGTGATCGACTTTCATATCTTCAGCCATTTGGTTGTAATAACTCAGATCTTTCAAGCTGTTAGCCAAGCTAAAACGCAGGCTTGAGGTATCGCCTGCGGTTAAGTAAGGTTTAAGTCGCTCGAGCGGGGCACCCCAGCCGCCGCCCATCGCTAAAACATCAATGAAGGTTTGCGGGTCAATGCCAGATGACAGCGCGCAGGCAGCGGCCTCGGCCATCAAGGTGACCGAGCCAAGCGACACGTAATTGTGTAAAAGCTTCATTCGGTGCCCAGCCCCAATCGGCCCTGCATGCACGATGTTCTCGGCAAAGCATGACAAGAGTGGTTTGCACTGCTCGAAAAGTTGGGCGTCACCACCCACCAACAAGTTCAGTCGACCTTCAGCAGCTTCTTTAGGTGTGCGTGTCATCGGAGCATCTAAAAAATGACACCCGTAATCGATCACAAATTTTGCAATGCGCTCAGTTGAGGTCGGAATTGAGGTCGAACAGTCGATGACGATGCTGCCGGGCGCAAGACCTTGCAGGACACCGTCTTGACCAAACAGCACGGCCTCAACCTGAGGCGTGCCCGTTACGCACAAAATCACAATGTTTGAATGCTCGGCCAGTGCTCTGGGCGTTTGAAAGGTCGTCACGCCTTGAGCAATGAGGACGTCAAGCGGATGGTTGCCTTCGTGCGCTAAAACCGACAGGGCATGGCCGTGCTTGACCAAGTTTGTCGCAATACCATGTCCCATCATGCCAATGCCAATCATTCCGATTTTGTTCATTTGATACGCTTGCTCTGTTCAGGTGAAGAGGTGGGTTGGTATGAAGTGTAGCCTTCTGTGCTGAAGCGTGCGTGACTAAGTCGTCTCACGACGCCTGTTGATGCGCTTAGGATTGGGTCGAAGACTCTTTAGCGACCTTAACGATCAACTGGCGCAACCATTGATGCCCAATGTCATTTTGACTTCGTTCGTGCCAGTACGCCGCATATTTTATGCGTGGTAGGCGAATCGGCGGATCGATGATTTGCAGGTCGAACTGACCGGAAAATTTGACTGCGAGGCTCTGGGGAATCATTGCGATCATGTCGGTTGAGCTAACCGCATTGGCAACAGTTGCAAAGTTTTGCATCTGAAAAGACATCGATATCTTTTTGCCTAAGCCGTGCAACGTCTCGTCAATCACTCGGTTTGTTGTGTTCCCTCGTGCTCCTAGCGTGCGCGCATGAGGAATAGATAAAAAGTCATTAAGCGTTAAATGATCTCTTATACGTGGGTGGTTACTCTTTGCAATGCAAACCATTTTGTCTTGAAAACATTGCAACGAGCGCAACGCGACGTTTGGGTGAATCAGCCAAGCTAACCGAAGATCAACCTCACCGGTCTCAAGCAGTTCAAATGATCGCTCGGGATTTGGTGCTTTGACTTCAAGTTGCACCTTTGGTGCGAGCTCTCGTAGTTTCGTTAAAAGATTCGGGATGAGTCTAAGCTCAACGTGTTCGGGTGCAGTGATGACAAAAACGCGTGTTGATTGTGAAGGCTCAAACGCAGCGGGTGGATTGGTCAGCGCGTTGTACTCGTCCAGAATACTTCGAACCGAACCCTCTATTTGTAGGGCGCGGTTGGTCGGCGTCATTCGACGTCCCGACCTTAGAAGTAGAGGGTCGTGAAAGAGTTCCCGCAGCCTCGCTAGTGCGAGGCTCACCGCCGGCTGCGTCATTGCTAAACGTTCAGCCGTATTTGATACGCTGCGCTCGTTAAGTAAGACAACAAATAGATTCAAAAGTTTGATTTCAATGTTATTAAAGTTATTCATTTTTTAATATATTTGATATGCAAAAAAAATTATATATTATCGGGTGCTTTACACATAAACTTGTTCAGTTTTGACGCTTTGGACTGCAGAACCTAAATGAGTGGCATTTGCGCTCAGAATAATGACGTCAACGGAGAGACACGACATGCAAACGGTAAAGCGCAGTGTTTTGACTTTGGTTGCTTGCTTTGGACTGGTGCTGACGGGCGCCGTAATGGGCCAGGGGACATACCCTGACCGAGCCATTAAGATGATCGTGGCTTGGCCAGCGGGTGGAGGCACAGATAATGTTGCAAGGTTAATTGCGAAATTCTTGGGGGAGCGGCTCAAGCAACCAATCGTTGTTGAAAATAGATCGGGCGCGAGCGGTGTCATCGGAACGGAGTACGCAGCGAAGGCTGCCCCAGATGGTTACACGATTCAATACACGGTGGCCGATTCGCATTCGATTAATCCGCATGTTTTTAAGAATGTGTCGTTTGATGCGTTGAAAGATTTTATTCCAGTCGCCGTAGTTGGAAGCATGCCCAATGTGCTAGTGGCCAATAACTCAGTGCCGGCAAGCAATATGGCCGATTTTTTGAAGCTTGCGCGCGCAGAACCAGATCGTTTTACTTATGCGTCTTGGGGTATCGCGAGTGGAGCACACATCCGCACCGAGGCATTCAACAAAGAGGCAAAAATTAAACTGCGACATATTCCCTATCAAGGGTCGGGGCCTGCATTTGCTGCAATAGTCGGCCAACAGGTCGACGTCATGATGGTGCCTTTGGGTTTGGCTTATGGGAGTGCCAAGGCAGGCAAGGTAAAGATCCTGGGAGTGGATACTCGCGATCGAGTCGCAGAGGCGCCTGAAGTCCCGACCTTTACAGAGATGGGAATCCCGGTCAGTTTGGCATTTTGGCAAGGCATTTTGGTGCCAGCTAAAACACCCTCTGACGTGGTGGTGAGGCTCAATAAAGAAATGAATGAAATATTGGCCGATCCTAAGGTGAAGCAAGCCTTGCTGGGCGTTGGTGTCAATGTGCGATCCAACGATTTGCAGTCCTTGGCCCAATTGGACTTCTACATGACAGATGAATATCGGCGCTGGGGATCGGTCATCAAAGAGGCACAAATTATAGAAAAATGAACGTTGAACTAATAACAAACAGGAGACGATCTTGGTAGCTAAAAAAGCAAGTGCCCGGAGCGGTAGTGCCGTACATTTTGATTTAAAGAGATTAGAAAAAGTCGCGCAACGCGTCAAGCTTGATATTGAACAATCAAAATATGATGGTGCTCGTATTTTAGTTGCTCATCGTGGTGAGACGGTATTGGATCTGACTGTGGGCTACGCAGAACGTGATGCAAAGCGGTTGATGCAGTCAGACGCTGTATTCAGTGTGATGTCGATTTCTAAAGTGATGACGGCGATTGCGTTGCTTCAATGTGTTGAGCGAGGTGATCTGAGCCTCTTGACCCCCGTGGCGCAAATCATCCCCGAGTTCGCCAAACGAGGTAAGGATAAGGTCACAGTGGGGCAAGTATTGACGCATACGGCAGGGTTGGGCATGGCACCTGTGGCCTTGCCAGCGGATGAGATTGGCGTCTTGGCAAAAAGTGTTGCGGCGATTTGTGAGCTGCCCTTAGAGTCCACGCCAGGAGAATTGGTCAGTTACAGCGCAATGACGGGCTTCACGATCCTTGCCGAAATTGTTCGCCGCCTGGATGTAAAGAAGCGCCCATTCAGAAAAATAATGGCCGACGATGTTTTGGGACCCCTAGGAATGAAGGACGCAGCTTTTGGCTTGCCTGACCGACTTAGAAAGCGTCGTGTGCCGGTGATCGTGCGTGATAACGATGCTCCTGAGTTGAATCGCAAGTTTCTCGCTGCGCGAGACCAAGCGGTTACGTCAGAGACTGAGCTAGCCTCGGGTGGGGCAACGTTTGCGACCGCGAGTGATATTTTGAAGCTGGGTGAAGCCCTGCGCCTAGGGGGCGCATTGAATGGTAATCGTGTGCTTTCGCCTGCGATGGTGAGGTTAATGACAACGAATCAAACAGGCTTGAAGCCAAATGGCATGATGAACTCGTCGCGTGCCTTACACAGCATGCCGCCGTTTCCGGCATTTTTAGGCTTAGGGTTATTTTTGCGTGGCGAAGGTTTGTTTCCAAGTCATATCGCATCATTAGCTTCGCCTGGCACCTTTGGTGGCTGGGGGTTGGGCTCAATGGGGTTTTGGGTCGATCCTGAACGCGAGGTGACGTTTGTCGCCTTAACGTCTGGTGTGATGGAACGAATACGTAACCTGATCCGCTTCCAAGTGATCGGCGATATGGTGCTGTCGTCCCTAGTAGAAAATTAATTGAGCAGTCTACAAACATGAATAATGATTCGATTACCGTATTCAAGGGCGATACCAGTCGCTTGAAAAATGTTATTCCGATACAAGAAAGGGTCGAACCGACGTTTTACCAAAAGGAGGTTGAGCGAATTTTTAAAAAGGCTTGGCTAATTGTTGGTAGTGCTGAAGATCTAATTGAAGTCGGTAGTTACAAGGTTGTCGACGTACCTCCGCTCAAGGCCTCCTTGCTGATTGTGCGTTCTGACGATAATCAAATCAGGGTTTTTCATAATGTCTGTCGACATCGTGGCGATAAACTGGTTCATGATGAGCGTGGCTGTAAAAAATCGTTCACTTGTCGCTTTCACGCATGGACATTTTCTAATAGCGGCAACTTGACGGGAGTTACCGACTCGACTCAGTTCAAAGGGCTTGACAAAGAAAAAATGAGCCTAGTTGAGGTGCAGTCTGAGGTTTGGGAAAACATTGTTTTTGTAAATTTTGATAAAAATCCCAGTCAAACATTAAAAGAGTGGTTGGGTCCAATTTACGATCAATACAATGGATTTTCTGCGAATCGAATAAAAATTGCTGATCATCGTGTTGTGCTCAACACAAATTGGAATCTTGCCGTGAATGCCTTTTGTGAGGGTTATCACAATTTGTATATTCATAAAAATACAGTACCTGATTATCAAGGGGGTAAGACGAATCCCAAGAGGCATCGTGCTTATCTTGAAGTTGGTGAGCACTTTGCGCGTTATTCGGCCCATGGCAATCCAAACCACCAGGCTACACCTGCCGAGGGACTTTTGTTTCGACACTCCAAGCCAATGTTTCCGGCCTTTACGCACTTCAATATGGAAGATCTGCCACCTGGCGTCAATCCCTCAAGATTTGCCCAATGGGCGTTCGATATTATGCATGTGGTGCCAAATTTTGTAATCGGTCCCCAGGCGAATACTCATTCAATAATGTATTTTTGGCCAATTGATCATGATAAGACCGATGTGCGTGTGATGCGCTTTGGCTTTAAATCAGATCGCCCGTCAGATCGTATCGCGCAAGCCCACTCGATTACGCGTGGAAGAGAAGTCTTGCGTGAAGACTTGGCTACGATGGAGACTAATTATCAAGGCGTTGTGAGTGGAGGTATTCCATATCTATTTTTATCTGAGCAAGAGCAACTGATTCAGAATCACTACAGAGCGGCAGATGATTTGCTGCGGGACAATGGAAATCAATCGTAATGACAAGTCTACCGTTAAAGTTTTCCGACTTAGAAATATTCGTTTCGGATTGGGCTCTAAAGTCAGAAGCCGCGCGATTTCAGAAGCTGCATCAAGTAACGTTGCCACAACTTAGAGTATTTTATGATGCAATGCTGCCGCGGATGGAAGAGATTCTTCTTTACTTGAATCAATACAAAATACAAGAATTGCCAATAGACGCCAAAACTCTTTTTTATCTCGCTATGACTTTTGCAGAAACGGCGCATCCGATTGATTTAAATTGGAATGACGTCGACTTTCCGGATGCATATCCGTGGGATAAATTTGAGTTTCGCACAGTGAGTGCTGCTGATAATTAATCGTAATGATTTGCCTAGGTCGGTGTATGTCTGACAATAGTTTTGAAGTTCATTTGGCACGCAAAGGAATTACAGTTATCGTAAATTCTGATGAATCAATCCTTGATGCATTGCTGTTTGCCGGCGTACAAGCACCTTATCTTTGTATGGAAGGCAGTTGTTCAACCTGCCAAGTAGCTGTTCTTGATGGGATTCCAGAGCATAGAGATAGCGTTTTGACTGTAGCACAACGCGAAGCTCAAAATGTCATCATGATTTGTTGCTCGAGATCGTATTCCTCGCGGTTGGTTCTTGATTTATGAGTATTTCGATTTCTTAAGGTGTTGTTTTTTTAAATTTTATTAATAGATGGTGAGGACTTAATCAATGATTCATGTGATAGCTGTGATTACCGCTAAGCCTGGGCTGCGCGACACAATTCTTGGATATTTCAGAGAAAATACTGCCGCGGTCTTAGCAGAAAAAGGTTGTATCGAATATGGAGCTGCTATCGACGCAGAAGGTGCACCCGCGATTCAGACTGCATGGGGGCCGGATACTTTTTTAGTTATCGAAAAATGGGACAGTATGGATGCGCTTAAGGCCCATGCTGCCGCACCACATATGGCCGCTTATGGTGCGAAGACCAAAGAGTTTATTGCAAGCCGGATTATTCACGTAATGTCACCGACGTAGTTATGTTTCACGAGACATAACACGTAATTCTTGTGTCTTGAATGTAGCGATCATAAAGGCTGGCGACATTAGTGTTGCCAGGTGTTTAAAAAAGGCTAGTGTTACCCTCGCGGCTACTATTCAATGCGCTGACTCAGTTGAATTTAATAATTCGTTGGTGAGTGCTGCGCCTTGCTCTTGCATGACCTTCTTGATATCGCGTGATTGTTGCATAGGGGTTCGAGCCTCAGGGGGTTTGTGTTGCCCTTCGAGATAGGCACCTAAGCCTCGCGCACGGTCGACAACGCCTCTGCCAAAGTGCAGCGACTGTGTTTCAAAGGCGCTGAGCGCCTGGTCGATGTTGTCAGGTTGAGCGGCTAAGGCCTGTGCCAACGTTTGAGCGTCAATGGCTGCCTTGGTGATGCCGCCACCGACATGCGGCCTGGCAATGAAGGCGGCATCGCCAATTAAGGCCACCCGACCAAACACGAGGCGTTTAGATTCAAGGTCATTAATTGCTTGAAAAAAAGGCTGCGGTACCTGACACACAATTCGGGCAAGCTGAGGTGCTAAAAGCTTTTGTGCGGCAGCTTTGATGCCCAGGGTCAGTTCTTTGCGAATCAGTGGTGGTGCGATTGCGCTGCCGTGACATACGCCATGCTCGTCGGTGCATAAATCTTTTAAATCGGCTTCTGAGGCAGGGCGATACCATACGAAGTTATAGGAACGTTTGCCACGAATGTTTTCGTTGGTACGTCCTAAGACTGGGTAGGCTAAAAACTGTTCGCCTTCAGGAAAACCGAAGGCGTAATTTTCAAAAATCTGCGCATGATCTTCAGCCGAGAAATCATTTTCATCGACCATGCCACGCCAGGCGACATAGCCAGCGTAACGAGGTTCAATGTCCGGGGCATAGTGCTGACGTACTGTCGAGCGCAGGCCATCAGCACCCACTAACAGGTCGCCGGTCTCGCGACTTCCATCGCTAAAAATTGCGGTGATGTGATCATTGTCTTGCTCAATATCAACAAGCTGTTTACCTGAGTGATACTCGTGCGCCGGGACAAGGTCTTTCAGGGCGTTATAGATCGTGGCCCACGCGCTCATCGTATGCAGTTGATTCACCTCGTGCACGACCTCGCCAGACGCGCCAAAACATAAACGCCTTTTAAGTGGAATGCACTTTGACTCGAGGTCTTTAATCCCAAGGCTGGCCATAATGTCAAAGAGCTGGCGATAAGTGCCTATGCCGGCGCCGCGGCTCGCCAGATCCCCTTGGGTACGTTCATAAATTGAAATCTGCCAGCCTTGTGTACGCAGTAAATTAGCCGCGAATAAGCCCGCCAAAGAGCCGCCAATAATCAGTGCACGCTTGCGACTTGCTGCCACGATCAGCCTCCCAGGTTCTCAAGACCAATCTTTTTGACGAGGGCCCGCCATTTTTCAAGATCTTCTTTTAGCTGTTTCGTAAACTCTTCGGGGGTGTTGCCGACTGTGCGGGTGCCGGTGGTGGTGGCTTGCTCTTGCATCGTTTTTGAGGCGAGTGCTTTGACAACTTCGTCACGCAGCTTTTGAATGATTGCGGGTGACGTGCCGGTCGGGGCGAGCAACGCGTACCAAGAGCCGGCCAAGACTTTCGGCAGGCCGAGCTCTGCAAAGGTCGGTACGTCGGGTGCTGCGGGCGATCGCTGGGAGTCAGCAAGTGCGATGGGTACCAAGCGACCAGCCCGGATGTGTGGCAAATCTAATGACAATGAATCGAAGATCACCATGACGTTACCGGCCATCACATCTTGTATCGCCTGTGCGCTACCCTGGTAGGGGATGTGGGTCATCTTAATGCCCGCTTCAGCGCTAAACAGTTCGGCGGCTAAATGAGCAGAACTGCCAATCCCAAAAGAAGCATAGGTCACGCTGCCAGGTTGCTTTTTTGAACGTTCGATCACGTCTTTTAAACTTTTAATTCCTGAAGCAGGCGAAGCCGTCATTAAAAAGGCGGACTCAGCGACAACAGTCACCGGCGCAAAATCTTTAATCGGGTCATAGGATAGATTAGGTTTGATCGCCGCGTTCATGGCGAGCGACCCGGTGGTTCCTGCCATGATGGTGTAACCGTCTGGGGCCGAACGAGCGCCGAATAACGTGCCGATCGCTCCATTCGCCCCCGCCTTGTTCTCAACGACGAAGCTTTGGCCGAGTTGTTGCGTGAGTAAATTTGCGATTGGTCTGACCCAAATGTCGAGTCCACCGCCGGCGAGGTAAGGACTGATGATTTTTACTGGGCGCTCAGGCCATTCGGCCGCAACACCCGTCGTGGGGGTGACGCTCAGCCACAGCGCGACGCCCAAACAATGCAAGGCTAACTTGAGACGATGCTGCATGATTGATATTTTTTTCAAGATTGTCTCTCATTGATTATTATGATTTTGATGTTCTTGTAGGCTGGGCACTTTGCAAACAACTAGGGCATGGTCCAGACGTACGCTTCTTGCCCTGGTACAAAGTTTCTAATGTTTTGCTCTGCGTTGCGATTGATGAGAGGGCGCGCGTATAAAGGATGCATGAGACTGCGAATTTCATGCTCGATATGATGCAAGACTTTTCCGCTGTTCAGGTCGATCACGTCTTTAAAGCGATACTGATGGACGCTATCTTCGCGCGAGATGAGGTTGCGAGCTTTCAGGCGGTTATAGGGGCCTGAAAAATCTGCAATATAAATTTGCAGATGATGATTGTCATAAGGGCGCTTGTCGGTGCTGTCTGCCTCGCGGTAAATCAGGGCCTGACTTGGTCCCACCGAGACTCGGGCGTAGACGCCGGCATGATCTTTACCCGTGACAGCCTTGGCGTTCATGATCTCGCGATAGAAGTGCGCAATAGGCTCAGCACTACCGTGATCCACAAGCATTTCAATACAAGGCATGCCTAAGCTGATCGGCCCAAACTCGGGCGCTGGCTCGTAGCACTTGAGGCGATTGCCCCAAGGGCAAGTTACCAGTACATGATCTGCGTGCTCACTAAAATTGAACTCAGTCCCTTTTAATAAGTCTTGTATCGAGGTAAGGCGCTCGAGCAAGGCTGAGCGGCTTGGCGTCACAATCATGATATTGCCACGCAAGACCATCGGCTTGCCTGTCGGCAGATGAAATTGATTGCGACCTAAATTAATCCACATATTTGTGATGCCGGTCATCAAATAGGGGTCGCGCGTAAACCCCATGCCCATCGTGTAAAAAATTGTGGCAAGCGATTGATCCGGAATCTCTAGATTCACATGCTCTAACGCAACAATATTGCCGAGGTCGCCCTCTGAACGGTCAAACGTGGTGGTGCTTTGCATGGTGTCTCCTGCGGCTATGGTGCAGCGCTAGTTGTCTTGATGGCATCGCCTGATGCAAATAACTGTTTAACACATGTGCACTCGACATTGAAGTGGTTCATGCTGCACTGCACCCGATCATGAGGCGCTGATGCTTGCGCTAAGATAGTCTCGTGCGGAGGTCTGCCTCAATTGGCAAAAAATTGGCAAAAATAATGACCAGCATCTGGAGGCGATATTTTGAAGGCTTTGCAGAGAAAATTCTTGTTGAGCGTGGTTCTGTGGGCGGCAAATGCGGGGCTTGTTTGCTCGCTGGGACAAGAGTTTCCGCAGGGGCCGATTACCCTCGTTGTACCGTTCGCGGCGGGCAGCGGAACTGATCAGACGGCTCGAGCGATGGCACAGTCGATGTCTGAAGAATTCAACACTACGGTTGTGATTGATAACCGCGGTGGTGCAAACGGGCTGTTGGCTGCTCAGTATGTCGCGCAGGCAAAGCCGACCGGTTACACGCTTTTGCTCACGACCAATACGACTCAGGTAGCGAATCAGTATCTTTACAAAAAACTGCCGTATGACCCAGTAAAAGATTTTCAACCGATTGGGCTGATTGGCCGCGGCAGTATGTTTTTAGTCGTGAACCCGTCGTCGCAGATAACAACGGTCGACGAGTTGCTCAAAGCCGCTCGCTCGAGGCCGGGGAAATTAAACTTTGGCAGTGGTAGTTCTTCGAGCCGTGTCGGTTCAGAGCTGCTTAAACAGATGGCAAAAATTGACGTGACCTCAGTGCCCTATAAAAGCAACCCGCAGGCGGTCAATGACTTGATGGGTGGGCAGATTGATTACATGTTTTTAGATAGTTCGACTGCCTTACCGCTGATACACGCGGGGCGCTTACAGCCCCTGGCGGTCAGCGCAGCGACGCGTTCTAACGCTGCGCCGCTCGTACCTACCGTTGCTGAGGCTGGATTGCCAGGGTTTGAGGTCACTTACTGGAATGCGGTCTACGCGCCAGCTGGGGTTGCACCCGACATCGTTGATAAGTTAGCCAAGATGATCTCGGGGGCAGCCTTGTCAAAACGCATGGTGTTACGTCAAGAGTCTTTAGGTGGAGAGGCGGTGACGAGTACACCGAGCGAACTCGCTGAGTATCAAGCAAGAGAGGTACGCACGTGGGGGCGAATTATTCGCGCCGCTGGCATCGAGCCTGAATAGAACTAGCCGGCATCGTCAATCTTCTAATTTGATTTATAAACATGAATAATATTCTTCAGGGCGTTACGGTTTTAGAGCTTGGGCAAGTACTTGCGGGGCCTTTTGCTGGGGCGATTTTGGCTGATCTAGGTGCAGAGGTGATCAAGCTTGAACGTGTTGAAGGCGGAGACGATGCGCGCAACATGGGCACGGCCTTTCGCTACGGGGATGCGCTGAACTTTCATGTCTTTAATCGCGGCAAAAAATCAATCGCGATTGATTTAAAAAATTCTGAAGGGTTGGCTGCCTTTGAACGTTTGGCCGCATCCGCTGATATTTTTATTCACAACATGCGTCCGGGCGTGACCAAGAGCTTGGGCATTGATGGTGAAGCGTTATGCGGACGTCACCCGCGGTTGATTTATTGCGAGATTTCGGCCTTTGGTCACACGGGACCCATGCACATGCAGCCCGGGTACGAGCCACTCATTCAAGCGTTTAGCGGGTTATCGAGTATCAATGGCGGGCCTGATGACCCACCCATGCGCTCTGGTGCGTCGGTTTGCGATCAGGGCACGGGCATGTGGGCAGTCATTGGCGCCCTGGCGATGCTGCAACGACGTGGGCATACGGGGCATGGCGGCGTGGTGAGTGCGTCTTTACTAGAGACCGCATTAGGCTGGGTCGGTCAAAAAGCTGATGCCTATGTCAACCTTGAGCGTTTGCCAGATCGCCATCGTTCTGGACATCCGGGCTTTGTGCCTTACGAGTCGTTTGACACTAAAGATGCGCCGATTTTGATTTGCTGCGGTAACGATCGTTTATTTGCGAAGTTTGCTCAAGAGCTAGGGCATTCAGAATGGCTAAACGACGAACGATTCTCTAGCAATCGAAAACGTCTTGTCAATAAAATAGCGTTGTTAGAGCAATTGATCCCTTTGCTGCTTAAATGTACACGAGCTGAGTGGATTGAGCGGTTTAATGTCGCTGGCGTGCCTTGCGCCCCGGTGAATACAGTGCCTGAGGCTCTCGCTGATGCTCAGGTACAGGCCTTGAAGATGCAGAGTCTTGTGCCAGGCGAAGATTTTGTGTTGACTGCGTTACCGGTGTCCTTTGATGGACAGCGTCCACAACATCGTTCTGTTGCTCCAAGGCTTGGGCAGCACAACAAAGAGTTTGACGTGTCAGCAAGAAGTGAATCAAGCAGTCGGTCTGACTCCCGCAACTAGCGAGTGATGCGCAGTGTGCACTTGTCTGCGCTTGCACGACGCGCAATGGTGACAGCACTCAGTTGAGGGACGGCCTCGCTGAGTTGCGCTTGAATGAATAGGCATAGATTTTCGAGCGTGGCAGGCCCCAAACCGGCGATGTCGTCTAAAAAGCGATGGTCTAGTAGGGCGCGGACACGTTCGATCTCTTTGCGAAGATAAGCCAGGTCAAGGACCATGCCCGAAGAGGGATCGGGCTGGCCTGTTAAGGTGACTTCAGCCTCATAGGTGTGGCCATGTATTTGACGGCTACCCTCTGCATCTATTTTGCGACTGAGGGTGTGCGCAGCCTCAAAATAAAATTTTTGCGAGAGCTCGAAGTGGTCAGTAGTGCTGTGCAGGTTCAACGGATTTCCAGAAATTTGTGGGTTTGTACTGAGAGCCGCCACTCTGGGTGTTGTTGGCAGAATTCAATTGCTTTCAGGGTGTTTTTCTTTTGAAACAAGCCATCCATCGGCTGAAGCAAATAATGTTCAAAGCCAATGGGATCTAGTGCGTCTGGCATCAATCGTGGCTGCGGATACACCAGCTTGAGTTCATTGCCCGTTTTTTGTACCCACTCTGCACCTGCTTTAGGGCTGACACAAATCCAGTCAATCCCTGCAGGCGCAGCAAGAGTGCCATTCGTTTCAATTGCAATTTCAAAATCTTGTTGGTGCAGCGCGTCGATGAGTGCGCTGTCCACTTGCAAAAGTGGTTCGCCGCCCGTCAGCACAACATAGCGTTGTTTTTTTTGAGCGGGCCAAAGAGACGCAATTGTTTCGGCGAGTTCGGTTGCTGAGGTGAATTTTCCGCCGAGTGTTCCATCGGTACCGACGAAATCGGTGTCGCAAAATTGACAAACTGCGTCGTTGCGATCGGCCTCTCGGCCTGACCAAAGATTACAGCCCGAAAATCTACAAAAGACGGCAGGACGGCCGGCTCGTATACCTTCGCCTTGCAGGGTATAAAAAATTTCTTTAACGCTATAGGTCATGATGGGCTGCTGTCATAAGGCTCATGACTTATTTGAATCGAGTCACAACGCCATTTTAGTGTGAACGATCAATAAGGGCAATTTAGGTTTGGGGCATCGTCCAATGCAGTAAGATTGCCGCTGCCGCTCGGTGCGATTGGTGTGTTGAAAAATGCCGAGCCTTTGATTGGTCAGTCACAGAGTTGGAGTCCTCCATGAAAGCTACGAATAAATCCGAGCAACAGCGTTACGCAGCAGGTATGAAAGTCAGGCGCCGAGTCTTAGGCGAGGCGTGGGTGAAAAAGGCGACCGATTCAAGTACAACGTTTACCCAAGAATGGCAGGCACAAATTACGCGTTCGGTGTGGTGTGATGTCTGGACTCGGCCCGGAATCGATCCCCGTACGCGGTCATTTATGACCTTGGTACTGATGATTTCGCTCGGACAATGGGATGAGTTCAATCTGCACGTTGAGGCTGCTTTTAACAACGGCTTGACGCAAGATGACATTAAAGAAGCTATTTTGCACGCAGCCGCCTACTGTGGTGTGCCTGCTGGTAACCATGCTTTTAAAGAAGCGTCGGCCACACTCGCAAAAATTGGTCGAGCTCCAAAAGCTTTGGCACAGCCAGTTCGCAAAAAAACAAAAGCCGCGAAGCCGACGAAAGTGGCCAAAGCAACTAAACCGCTTAAGACGCCAACCGCTTAAGACAGCAAATGCTTAAAAAGTCAAAGCGCTTTAATCTAAGCGCTTGCTGAAATCTTAAGGCTAAGACGCTCAAGTCAGTTACCCAGTTGTCACTGTTCTGCTGGCTTATTCCACCAACCGCCACCAAGGGCTTGGAAGAGAGCCGCTGTATTCCCTAGACGGCTTGCTTGGGTCTGCGCGGTATTCAACAGAGCTTGTCGGTACGTTTGTTGTGCGTTGATCAGGGCGAGCCGATCAAGATAACCACTCGCGTGCTGGCGGCCGCTCAGTTCATAGGTCTTTTTAGCCGCTGCGGTCAAGTTGTTGACGATTTTCATTGCTTCGGCATCCGCCTTAATCGCGTGTAAGGTGTCCGCCACGTTTTGAAAAGCCGTGATGACAGTTAGGCGGTACTGCGCGGCTGCTTGCTTTTGTGCCTCGGTCGCTGCGTATTCGCGGTGCATCAGAGTGCCGCCGTCAAAGATTGGTTGTGCCAGGTTAAGCGCCAACTCAAAAAACCCACCGCTGCCAGCCCAAAACATCTGATTAAAGTTGCTTGCCGTGCCACCTAATGTTCCACTGAGCGATAACTGTGGGAATCTTGCCGCACGAGCAACGCCGATCTGGGCATTGGCAGCACGAAGCATTTGCTCAGCTGCTTGAATATCTGGCCTTTGTTCGACTAACTGCGAAGGTAAGGTCAGAGGCAGCTCATCGGGTAGTTTGAAAGACGCCAGCTCAAAAGCTGGCACGTCTTGATCTTGCGTACGGCCGACTAAAACTCTTAATAAATCGCGATTTTGTTCAAATTGTTTTTGTAGCGGGGGTAGAAGCTGCTTGACTTGTCCTAAGGCGCTCTCTTGCATTGAAAGATCAAGTTCAGAGGCGTAGCCTGATTTTTGTTGCCGCCTTACGAGTGCCACAGCAGTTTCATTGGCTGCGATCATCTCTTTTGTAATGTCTATTTGCTTTCTGAGCATCCCGTCTTGAACGGCTGCTGCAACCACGTTAGAGGCCAACGTGATGTAGGCTGCTTGTAATTGAAGCTTTTGACCATCAGTTTGTGCTTGCAAAGATTCAACAGCACGTCGGTTTAAGCCGAAGATGTCGGGTGTAAAACCGACCGTTAATTGCGCAGTGTGAAAATTAAAGACCGTAGAGCCGTTGTAGGGGGCGGTACCACCCTGATTGGCTGGGGTTCCTTGATACGCCCCGATATAGGTGCCGTCACCTTGAACGCCAGGTGAGTTTCCGCCCATGTTGCCCGGCAATTTTGTACGAGTGGGCATGTAATTGGCTTGCACGGTCGGGAAAAAATATCCTTGTTGTGCGTAGACATTTTCTTGCGCAACTTTTAGTGCTCTTTGGGCGATCTCGATGGTCGGGCTTGCTGCAAACGCTTGTTCGATCAAAGAGTTGAGGGAGGGCGATTGAAACAGTGTCCACCAGTTATGGCTGATATCTTTGCCAATCGCCAGGCGTTGCTCTTCACCATTCTCAATCGCCTTTGCGTTCGTCGCATTGGCCTGAGGCGTAATCCCATACCCGCTCGAGACAGGCAGAGTAGGGCGCTCGTAGTCGGGGCCGACTGCGCAGCTGGCTAGCAGCGTGCAGGCGGCAGCGACGAAAATCCGTTGACTAAACGTGAGCTTATCCATGGGGCGTGACGCTCTTTTCATCATCCAACATCTCATCGGCTTGGTCGTCAGCCTTCGAAGTTGAAAACTGTCCAAATAGCTTAAGCGCGACCGGAAGAATTAACAGCATAAAGATTGTGCCGGTGGTGATGCCACCCACAATGACGCAGGCAAAAGGGCGATTAGTTTCGCTACCGATATCTTGCGAAAGCGCCGCGGGTAAAAGACCTAATCCAGCCATGAGGGCAGTCATCAAGATTGGCCGCAGTCGCGAAACAGCACCTTCGATAATGGCCTCGGTCGTAGATTGGCCATCGCGAATACGCATGATGACCTCTTCTGCCATGATGACGCTGTTTTGTACCGAGATTCCAGCTACCGCGATAAAACCTACTGCTGCAGAAACCGAAAGATTGAGGCCCGCGAAGCTCAGCGCAGCAAGCCCGCCGATTAGCGTAAAGGGTAGCATTCCGATGACTAAGCCCGCCATTCTCATCGATCGAAATGCCCAAAAGAGCAAAGAGAAGATTAAGAGTAAGGTGAGAGGGATGATGACGGTTAAACGCTTGGTTGCGCGCTGTGAGTTCTCGAACTGACCACCCCAGGTGAGTTCGTATCCCGGTGGAAGTTTGACATGCTCGCGCACAGAGCGCTGAGCCTCAGCGACAAAGGTGCCTTGATCGCGACCGCGAAGGTTCATTTTGACAATCACAATGCGTGAACCCGACTCGCGCAAAATTCGTGACGCGCCCTCTCGCACTTCAACGGTAGCCACCTCGCCGAGGGATACGGTGCCTGAGCCGTTGCCAACTTGGGTTCCAGGGATTTCTAGCTGTAGTCCAGCGATCGCGTCAATACTATTGCGATGTACAGAGTCAATTTTTACGACGACGTCAAAGCGTTTGTCTCCGTCATAGAAGCTGGTGACAGCGGAGCCCGACATGGCTTGCGTAACGAGTGCATTAACGTCACTAATCGTGATGCCATAGCGAGCTAGTTTGACACGATCGGGTACAACAACAACCTCAGATTGTCCGCTAATTTTGGTCGCTTCGACGTCTGTTGCGCCTCGAATTTTTTCGACGATGGCAACAACTTCTTGAGCCTTTTCTTCAAGAATATCGAGCTTTGCGCCACTAATCTTGGCGACGATTTCACCGCGAAATCCCGATAAGGATTCTTCGACATTATCCTGAATCACTTGAGAAAAATTGGTCGAAATTCCAGGAATTGCAGAGAGGCTTTCGGACATGCTCGCCACAAGCGCTTCTTTGTTGGCAAAACGCCATTGGTCATGGGGTTTGAGATCGACCAAGCTTTCAAGGTTGTTAGGACCTTTGGGGTCAGAGCCATCATCTGGACGGCCTACGTGTGAAATTAACTTCGAGACTTCTGGGTAGGCGAGTAATTTAGCTCGAACTATTCGCTCGATTTCTTTTGTATTTTCTAAGGAAGAAGACGTCGGTAGAGTGATGCTTAGCCAAATGTTGCCCTCGTCAAGTTTGGGCATGAATTCGCTGCCCATACGAGTTGATAGCGCGAAAGCAATGACGACCGGGACTGCAGAGATCAGCAGCGCCTTGTAGGCATGTTTCATCACCAACACCACAAGCGCGCGGTAACGGTCTTGCAGACTATCAAGCCAGGGTTTGTGTTTTTCAACTAAAGGGCGACTACGCACAACAAAGGCAAGAAGTGTCGGTAGCAGAATAAAGGTCAGAAGAATCGCGCCGATCAGGGCGAATGTCAACGTGAGCGCGACTGGGGTAAAGATTTTTCCTTCGACGCGCTGAAAGGTAAAAATCGGAACAAACGCCAGAATAATAATGGCTTTTGAAAACAATACAGGGCGCGACATGTCTGATAGCGTTCTGTGTACGGCATGCATGCGGGTCGAGATCGCCATTTTTGAAGTGGTGTCGGTAGAGTGATTAAGTGCTAACCGCACCATCAGCGCCTCGACGATCACAACCGCACTGTCAATAATGATGCCGAAGTCGACAGCGCCCAGGGAAATCAAATTGGCCGATACGCCCAATGAGTTCATCAAAATGAAGGCAAACAAAAGCGACAAGGGGATCACAGTCGCTACGACAAAGGCTGCCAGCCAGCTTGAAAGAAATATAACCAGTACTGCAAATACGAGTAACGCACCAACGATCAAGTTGTGAATGACTGTATTGACGGTCAGTGTGACAAGTTCTGTACGGTCATAAATTGGAATAATTTTCACGCCCGCTGGAAGCTTGGGCTGAAGTTCTGCGATACGTTGCTTAAGAACCGCGTTAATTTTTGAAGGATTACCGCCCTTGAGCATCGACACGATGCCTTCGATAATGCTGTCCTTTTGGTCAAAACCAACGATACCAAAGCGTGGTCTTTCAGATTCTTTGACCGTAGCCACATCGCCCACGGTAATCGATTGACCCTGTCGGGCTACGATGACGACTTTGCGGATGTCATCGAGTGTCGCAAAAAGCCCAGCTGAACGTACAACAAAGGATGCATCACCGTGTTTGATCAAACCGCCCCCGGCGCTGCCGTTGCCATTGTTGACGGCTTGGCTGAGTTGATTGAGCGTAATTTGGTATTTACGCAGCATAATCGGATCAATTTCGATATGAAATTCTTTGATCGCACCACCAAAACTCACAACATCTGCAACCCCTGGCGTCATACGCAAGACTGGCCGAATAGTCCAGTCTTGTAGCGTACGAATTTCTGTGTCGGTTAGGCCCGGCGCCTCAATGGTGTAACGATACACTTCACCGACTGCGGTCGAGAGCGGCGCTAGCTGAGGTTGAACGCCTGCTGGCAGGCTGACTGTCGAGAGCTTTTCTGTGACTTGTTGCCTTGCAAAATAGTTATCAGTTCCCTCATTAAAGGTCAGTGTCACAATCGATAAGCCCGTCATCGTGACCGACCTGACATTGACTAAGTTTGGCACGCCCGCCATTTCACGTTCGATCGGAAGCGAGACCGTGCGCTCCATATCCTCAGGCGCTTGCCCGGGTAGTTGCGAAATGATCCGGACTTGAATATCTTGAACGTCAGGAAAGGCCTCAATGGGCAAGTTCGAGATTGAGTAAGCGCCAAAGCCAATTAGCACGCCCACTAACATCAACACAAACATGCGTTGTGTGAGTGCAAAAACAATCAGTCTATCGATCATTGTTTATCGCCAAGGCTAGCTAGAAATTCGGCCTCTAACATTAAGGCACCTTTCGTCACGATGCGTTCGCTGCCAGTTAGACCTTCACCTACGTAGCTAAAATCGACTCCTCGAGTGATAGGCTTCACTTGACGCAAGGTGAATTCGCCGGGCTCTGTCTCTATGAAAACGTAGGTGTAGAGCCCGCGTATGATGAGGGCTTGATTCGGTACCCGCACGCCTTGACCATTTGCTTGCAACACTGACGCTCTCACAAACATTTCTGGTAATAATTTGCCGTCAGGATTATCAACGCGCGCCAAAATTGTTGCGCGACGGGTGTTTGGATTGATCGTTTGCCCGAGTTGAATAATCTTGCTCATGAAACTTTGATCGGGGTAGGCGTCGCTTTGAATCGCAACTTCGCCACCGAGTTTCACTTTGCTCAACAGGCTTTCAGGTAAATCAACATTTAGCCAAAGTCGCTTTGGGTTTGTGACGACAAAAAGTGGCGCGTTCAACGATGGGCTCACCTCAAGGGCGGGGGTCGCGGTACGCTCTGTCACGACGCCATCCATTGGGCTGGCTAACAAGACTTGCTGTCCATTAATCTTTAATCCGTAAGGATTAAGATTTTTGATTCGTTGTTCTGCTCGGGCCGTTTCTGCTTGGGCCTGAGCATATTCTGCTTGGACGACTTCCCAGTCTCTGGTTGAAATCGCCTCTCCTGGTACTAAATCTTTGGCTCGCTTGACAGCAAGTTGCTTGCGTTTCTCGTCAGAACGCGCTTTGTTTAGATCGGCAAAGGCTGCACCAAAGTCGGGCGAATCGATGACGGCCAGTACCTGACCAGCTTTGACCGCATCGCCTGGCGCCGCCTTGAGTTCAATAATGCGGCCCGAAAAGCTCACACTGATTCGCGCGGTGACATCATCGTCATAGGCAATTCTGGCGCTTAGTTGGTCAGAGATAGGGACTGGTGAAAGCGGGATCGTTTGTGTTTGGAGCATTGCTAACTGCGCAGCGCCTGGGACAAAACGTATTTTTCCGGAGAGCTCGGCATGCGCTTGTGCTGCGGTATCCGCGAGAGGGGTGTGCTGGCTGATTTTGCTTGGTTTGAAAAAAAGCCAAGCACCAACTACAACCGCAACGATCGCGACTAAGCCGTATACGAGCGGTTTCTTTTTCTTGGTAGTCATTGCATTGATCAAACCAGTTACTCCCTGTCATTTGCGCGAATTCTACAGAGTCGGGGTGACAAACGCACCGCTTGAAGATTACGGTTATGTAATGTTTTGTTTTTAAGGGTAAACCCGAATCATCTTGGAGGTCGATTTGCTGGGGTGACTGCGTACGATCGCTGACCGTCAAAGGGTTTGTCGAAGGGCTCAAATGCAACGATAATCGGTGCGCAGCCATCAACAATAAAACCTGAGGGAAGAGACTCTATGAACCTGCGTCAGCAATTGAGAAATTTGCTTGTTTTTTGCTTGACACTTCTCGCGCTGAACTCGTCAGTGAGCGCCCAGAGCACCAAGTCGATAACGATTATCGTGCCCTACGCCACCGGTGGCGCGACCGACATCGTTGCGCGGATGGTGGCTCAGCAGTTGGGCGGGCGTCTGGGTGTGCCAGTGATTGTTGAAAATCGCCAAGGCGGCGGTGGCGTTGTGGGCTGGAACTCTGCTGCGCGTGCGAATCCTGATGGCAACACCATGCTGGCGATGGAAATGTCGTATTCCATCTCGGCAGGCCTGACCCCCAACTTACCCTATGACCCTAAAACGGCTTTTGTGCCGATCAATACGGCGGTCTCTGTTGGGCACGTGCTGGTTGTTAATCCTGCCGTGCCTGCAAAAAATATTAAAGAGTTGATCGCGCTCGCCAAAGCTGAGCCAGGCAAATTGAATTTTGGCTCAGGTGGCACAGGCACCAACACGCATTTAGGCAGTGAATTGCTGAAGGCCAAGCTCGGAATTTCAATGACGCATGTTCCGTACCGTGGCGCTGGTGCTGTGCTTGCGGATTTGATGGCCGGTCAAGTACAGGTGCTGGTGAGTGCCGTTTCAACGGCTTTGCCGTTGGTGCAGGGGGGTAAATTGCGCGCTTTGATGATGATGTCGGATAAACGTTCAGAGGTGCTTCCTGACGTACCCACGGCAGCTGAAGAGGGCTTTCCTGGTCTTGAGATGAACTATTGGGTCGGCTTTGCAGCGCCTAAGGGAACGCCTCAAGACGTGGTGAATAAACTAAACCACGAGATTAACGCCGGTTTGCTCACCCCCGAGTCACTCAAGCGTTTAAAAGAGATGGCTTTCGTGCCCGTGGCTAATACGCCTGCTCAGGCTGCCCAACTGCTCGATTCTGAAATCACGCGTTGGTCAGCACTGATCAAGCAACAGGGTATACAGGCTGAATAATTGGCCAACAGAGACTAAGCAGCGAGGCATCTAAGCCTCGCTGTCTGTCAGCATTGATCGGGCGTGAACGTACTCAAATCGAATCGCGTGTGATCACTGCTCAAGTCGTACCATGGCTAAGCGCTAAAATTCCAGTTATATATTTTTTGTAACGAGCCACCCATGAGTTGAGTGCGCTCAGCATCGGTGAGGCGATTTGTGAGGGTGAAGGAGTCTACCCCTTGCTGATAGGTCAACAATTCGACCGCACGGGTCCAGTCTGTGCCCCACATGCAACGCTCAAAGCCATAGGCATCAAAGATACGGGCAAGAGGATCCCAAATGTCGTTATATGGAAATTTTTGATGTGAAAGCGTACAGGCACCACTAATTTTGATCACAACATTCTCATGTTGCGCCAACGCTAATACCGTTGGAAGTTCGCCGAACGGATTTGTTGGAACAGGAGGTTCAAACGGTTGTTGCAATCCTAGGTGATCAATCACTAAGCGTGTATTCGGGTTACGGGCCGCGAGCGCCTTGGCTTGTTCCAGACGTCCCCAGCAAAGAAGATTCACAGGCAACGAGTGACGAGCCGCAGCGGTGAGGACGCGCGTAATGCCAGGATCGGCCGCATCCTCCGAGACTCCTCGATTCAGCATGATTCGGATGGCAACAGTGCCTTCGGTAGCCGCCCAAGCGTCGATCGTATCGACAACTGCTGGGTCGGATGGGTCAACCGGTTTGATCACGCGAAAGCGCTTTGGGTACTTAGCATAGACTTCTAAGGCATAGCTAGGATCGAATTGGTACATCGTGAAAACAGACACCAAAATAGCGGCATCTACACCGACTGCGTCCATTGCGGCAACCATGTCATCGCCTGTGACGGCGTCGGGCCCGTGTAGTTTGGCCGCCCACGGACGACCTGGATGGTTGTGTTCGTACGCGTGCACCTGAGCGTCAATCTTAATCATTGTTTATCTCCGTGAAATGTCGCCTTGCAGGGCGAAAAAATCGGGACTCGATTGGCAAGCAACCGAGATCCCGTTCGGCCGATCAATTACATCAGTCCGAGTTCAATTGCTTTAATTTGTAGTGCGACATACTTTGAGTAGATGCGGCCTTGTGCGAGCGCTCCGCCCATAAACCACAAGCCCTCTTGAGGGGTGCGTGTCCACATGTTTGCGAGTTCGCCATTTGCGCCGACCCCCCAGACTTGCCCAACACGATCGGCAACTTCGTCACCCATTAAGCGGCGTACCACCTCTTGTTGCGAGTAATAACCTGTTGCGAGTACGAGCAGGTCTGCTTTGTGGATGGTGCCATCTTTCATGAGTGCACCTTCGGGCACAAATTTTTCGATGTCATCAAATTGCAGCAAGCCAATTTTGTGATCAATGATGAGGTCAGAGCAACCGGCATTCAGATAATAGCCACCACCGCGCCGGCGATATTTCATCTGATGGCCGGTTTCGTCTTCACCAAGGTCATATTTGAAGCCGCGCGCCTTGAGTGCCGCGATCAAGTCCTTGTCGAGCTCAACCATGCGTTTGACAGTGGCTTGATAGGCACGAATGAGTAAAGGGTAGGTAGTGGCCGTTGCAATGAGGTCGCAATCCTCTAAGGGCGGTCCCTCTTCGTAGAGTGCGTAATTGAGTTTCGCGCTCGGGTCGATGCTGACGACTGTTGTGGATCCGCGCTGAATAATGGCGGTGTCGACCCCATTGCTGTACAAATCTTGGGCGATGTCGTGGCCGCTGTTGCCCGTACCTAGCACTAAGGCTTTTTTACCGCGCCAAGGAATGCCGCTTTTAAAACCATGCGAGTGAAACTTGTCGCCTGCAAAATCTTTCAGTCCAGGTAAGTCAGGGACGCGCGCAATGCCACTTGTCCCGTTTGAAAAAATAACATGGCGGGGACGCAAGACTCTTTCGCTGCCATCTTCGCGCTTGAGCGTAACAGTCCAGCGCTTGGTACTTGAATCAAAGCTGCCCTTCGTAAATTCAGTCCCAGTCCAACAATTCAACTGCATGGCCTCAGCGTACATTTCGAGCCAGTTGCCCAACATATCTTTAGGAATATATTTGGGGTAAGTCGGAGGGAAAGGCATGTAGGGCAGGTGATTGACATGCACTTGGTTGTGTAACGCTAAAGAGTGATAACGGACTCGCCAGTTGTCGCCAATCCTTGGGTACTTGTCTACGACGAGTGTGTCGATCCCTTGTTGTTTAAGGCGTGCAGCAACCGCCAAGCCATTTTGACCACCACCCACTACAAGCACGACAGGGTCGCGATCCTCAAAGGCGCGCTCTTGCGTCCGCTGATCTAACCAATTGGCTCCGCCGAAGTTACGTGAATAAGCATCGCCACTCGGACGGTTCTCACCGATTTGTTCTTCGTGGCCCTTCAATTCGTCGAGCGTGGTGAGCAGTACCCAAGCTTGCTCGCGATTGCTCTCTAATAAACGTACGACTCCATGACCACGCCCCGTTGCAGTCTCAAACTTGAAGATCGCCTCGATGACCTCGATGCCTAAGCGGCGCACTTTACGAGGAGCGGTTCGCGCCTCGGCTAAGACAAAATTTTTGGCCTGCACCTTGGTTTGAGCACTGGTTAGAAAATCGGCGATCGTCTGCGCGCCTGCCGCTGGGCGTAATGTCCAAGAAAAAGCCAGAATGTCGCGATAGTGGCATTCGGAAGCAAATAAGGCTGCCAAGCGACTGGCGTCACCCATATTGAGTCGAGATTCGAAACTTTTAAGCCATTGCGCCGCCGCCGTCCGTAGGTCGTCTGGCGTATCAATGATTGGAGTGGCTAGGATTGTGCTGTTCATGTGTTTTGTCTCGTGTTATGGGCGATTTTTAGATTCGCCTCAGCGTGTTTTTAGTTTAATCTTACCTTAACAATTTTTAATCCTCTAGACACTAAAAAAAATGATGACTCCCCTAAGCCCCTCTGTGTTACCGGCAGGTGTTCGCTCTAGATTTATTCACGATGTCAACGGAATCACCTTTCATGCACTGGAAGCGGGCTTTGAAACCCCAGGGCGCCAACTGGTGTTGCTTTTACATGGTTTTCCTGAGTTGGCCTACAGTTGGCGCAAGGTGATGGCTCCGTTAGCGGCGGCGGGATACCACGTGATTGCGCCTGACGTGCGTGGCTATGGCCGCAGTGGTGGCACAGAGGTTAAGCACTCTGATGACTTACGCCCCTTCGGCTCGCTAAACAAGATAAACGACATGTTGGCGCTCGTGTCTGCGTTGGGCTACCGTTCAGTGGCTGGGGTGTTCGGTCATGATCAAGGATCACCGCTGGCAGGCTGGTTGGCGTTAACTCGCCCCGACGTGTTTAAGTCGGTCATCATGATGAGCTCGCCGTTTAGGGGGGCACCCGAAGCGTTGCCTTTTAATACGGTGAATGTGCCGGCCCCTGTCACGCCTGTGGTTCGTATCCACGAAGATCTTGCGCGCCTGACGCCGCCTCGTAAATACTATATGAAGTATTACACGCAGGCTGACGCCAATGACAATATGTGGCACGCAAAACAAGGGCTGCATGCTTTTCTGCGCGCTTACTATCACATGAAAAGTGCTGACTGGGTGGCGAACAAACCGTTTCCGTTAACGGCACTGATCGCAAGTGAGTGGGAGAAACTACCTCGCTATTATGTGATGGATCTTGATAAAGGCATGGCAGAATCGGTCGCCCCCGATATGCCTTCAGTGCAAGAGATTGCCTCCTGCCATTGGTTGCCTGATCATGAGCTCAGCGTCTACAGCGAAGAGTACGGCCGCAATGGTTTTCAGGGAGGGTTGCAAGGCTATCGAATCGGCGGGCTGGATCAAGAGTTAAAAATCTTTGCCGGTCGAACAATCGATGTACCGTCGCTGTTTGTTGGTGGCAAAAGCGATTGGGGCGTTTATCAGACCCCGGGTGGTCTGGAGTCTGTCGAGCAAACGCTTACTACGCAATACAAAGGCACGGTACTGGTCGACGGCGCCGGTCATTGGGTGCAGCAAGAACAGCCCGAAAAGGTTAGTAAGATCTTTATCGATTTTTTAGCTGCTACGCTGCCGCATTAAGGTGTAGCCAACGAGTAACGCCGGAATTGCACACGCGATAAACCCTAAGCTGTAACTGCTGCTCAGCCCCAAAAGTATCGAAAATGCGATTGGGGCGGTTAGCGCACCGAGTTGACCAAAGGACAGCACGCCGCCGGTCACTGCGCCACGCATGCCCTCTGGGGCGGCATTTGCGGTTTCAGCAAGCAAGACCCCATGCCAGGACAACGCCGTGGCGCTGATGATCGCCGCAATCGTGCCTACCAGAATAGTCGGCCAACCCTCGCTGCAGAGGCTCAGTGCGATCATGCTCGCGGCCATCCCAAAGGCTAAGGTCGCCATCACGAGTCGCGGTTGAATATAGCCACTGCCCAGCAGTCCCCAGACGATGCGACCAGGTACTGCGATCGCGACTGCTGTTGAAAAAACAAACCCCGCCGCTACGAGCGTGTAGCCTAAGGTGGTCAGATAAACCACAAAATAGACAGTAAAGATAGTCTGTGCCGCGTTAAAGGCGAAGCAGGTGAAGGCAAGGTTGCGCAGCGTTTTAGTGCCAACCACTGACTTTAACGTGCTTGAAAAATCAGATAAATGAAACGTACGCGTAGACACGCGATCATCATCAAACAGCGCGCGTAAGGGCTGCATCATCGCGGTAAAAATGATGCAAGCTAATGCCGACGCAAGCATCGCGTAATGCCAGCTAAATGCCTCAGTGAGTTGTGGTCCGACCAGGCCCGCAAGTAAAAGGCCCGCTGGTACAGCAGTTTGTTTGAGTGAAAAAATTAACGGCATGTATCGTGGCGGCGACACGCGGCCAAGAAGGTGTGAGCTTGCCGGAGTGGACACTGCGGCACCACCGCCACCAATCAAGGCCGAGAGTATCAGCATGAGCGGAGAGCCAAGTGTTGCCAGAGCCATACCCAACGCAAGCATCACCAACGCGACTTGACTCATACGCAAGGCGCCATAGCGGATGATAAAGCTGCCACAGCCTAATTGCGTTGCCAGGGACGCGATGGCAGAGATCGAGAAATACACCCCGATCCAGGCAGAGTCCAGCATCAGGTCCGCAATCATCGCGGGTGCAAGAACCGCGGGTAAGGCGCGACCGAGCGCAATAAAGGTTTGCTGAAAAAACATTGCCCCAAGGGCAAGTAAAAGGTTTTTCACTATGAGTTAGCGTTAAAGTTGATTAACTGAGTGTACGACTTAAATAGGCTAGTCTACGAAACGCCTTGTTGCGACGCACAAACTCGGCGAACGCTTATCGAGCGAATGCTCGTCAAAACCTTTAGGGCTGAGCGTCGATTTTGATTGTCTTGACTAATTGACTGAGTCGCGCGACGTCTGCGTTGATCGTATTGGAAAATTCTTCGGGGCTTCCCCCTTCGACTTCGAGTCCTAGGGCGGTGAAGCGCTCTTTGATGTCTGACCCTTGCAGAATGTCGTTGAAATCTAGATTGAGTTTGTTGACAACCGCTTGAGGTGTTGCAGCTGGCACCGAGACGCCAAACCATATTTTGTCGTTAAAGTCATGTACGCCTTGCTCAACCATAGTCGGAACATTTGGAAAAGCCGCGAGGCGGGTCTGACTTGAAACACCAAGGACCTTTAGCTTGTTTGCCTCAAGTAAGGCAAAGATTGACGCAGGGGTCGTAAAAATAAGTGATATCTGTCCGCTGGCGACATCGGCAACGGCGGGCGCTGCGCCTTTGTAAGGAATATGTCGAATCTCAACACTAGCAGCCCGATTAAAAAGTTCAAGAGCGAAGTGGCTGCTGCCGCCCGAGCCAGAGGAGCCTCCTGTGAGGGCGCCTGGGTTGGCTTTCGCGAGCGCGATGAGTTGCTTGACGTTTGATGCTGCAAAGTCTTGTCGAGTACTCAGCATCAACGGCGCAGAGCCAAGCAGAACGACGTGTGTGAAATCGCGTGGCGAGTAAGTGGATTGTTGATTTAAAACGTGTTGAATCGCGTTAGACCCAGGATTGGTCATGAGCAACGTGTAGCCGTCGGCGGGCGCATGGGCTACTAGGCTCGCACCGATTGTGCCTCCGGCACCAGCACGATTTTCGATGACGATGGGTTGCCCCCACTTTTGCGAAAGTTTTTGAGACAGCAATCGAGCAACAACGTCGTTTGACGCACCTGCAGAGTAAGGAATAATCCAGCGTACCGGCTTGACCGGGAAGTCTTGAGAAACAGCTGGCTGCGACAGGCACCCCAACAACAGGGCGCTTAAAGAAATCAATCGCCTATAACAATTTGAACGAAGCATTTTGTCAGAATCATTTTTTAGCTGAGTGTACTCTTGTGGTACGCTTTTGTGAGTGTGTGCGCCACTTGTAGCGAGTTGTTCAGCGCATCGCTTGCAGCGACCGAATAAAATAAAACGATACAAAATCGAGACAAGATGCAAAATAAGCTTAATACGTTTTTGCTAGTCATTGCCACGACTTTTTTGAGCTGTGCGCACGCAGCATGGCCCGATCGGCCGATTCAGATGATTGTTGCCTACCCACCCGGAGGGTTCACTGACGCGCTAGCGCGCGCTGTTGCCAAACCTTTGGGCGAAAGGTTGGGTCAACAGGTGATTGTTCAGAATGTATCAGGCGGTGGAGGCAACATCGGAGCCGCTAAGGCTGCTAAGGCTGCACCAGACGGTTACACGATTTATGTGGGTAACAACGCAACCGTCACGATTAACACCTTGGTCTACAAGTCCTTACCCTTTGATCCGTTAAAGGATCTGGAGCCGGTGGCCTTGATTGGCGGCAGCCGTGCTGTTTTAGTGGTCACGCCCGGCCTGTCGGTCGCTACGATCCCTGAATTGATCGCGCTTGCAAAAGCAAAGCCAGGAGTCTTGAATTACGGATCAAGTGGAACCGGTGGTGTGAGCCACTTGGCGGGCGAACTCTTTGACGCAGATCACGCGATCAAAATGACTCACGTCCCGTATAAAGGGACGGCGCCTGCGATGGCCGATTTACTGGGGGGGCAGTTGCAGGTCATGTTTAGCGATACCGCGATCCCCCACATCAATGCCGGAAAACTGATTGCCTTGGCGATTTCAGGTACGACACGTTCAAAGCAAGCGCCAAATATTCCAACCTTTTCGGAGTTGGGGGTCAAGGGCTTTGAGACCTACACGTGGTTTGGTGTGATGGTGCCCAAGGGGACAGAGCCGACCATCATACAAAGGCTGAATAAAGAGCTGACGCTCGTCACGAAAGACCCATTGTTGCAGGCGTGGGCAGAGTCGCAGAACGGAGACATGATGACCAGCACGCCAGAAGAGTTTGCGATCGCGATCAAAGACGATCTTGCTAAATGGAAAAAAGTGATTGATCAAACTGGCGTAGTCGCTGAATAGCGCGAACGCCGCTTGAGCTCAGTGCTGAGCGCAAGCGGCTTACACCTTACTAGTCACTGTTGCGAAAGATAATTTTTAGTTATTCATAATCGGAGCCATGCATGGCCATCACTTTATATCCTGTTAAACCAGATTTTATGGCTGAAATCGGTGATGTCGACTTGAGTATGCCGCTCTCTGACGTAGACCGCGCCGCCATAAAAGCCGCTTTCTTCAAGTACAGTGTGTTGGTGTTTCCAGAGCAAGAGCTGACGTCAGCCCAACACATCGCGTTCGCAGAAGTGTTTGGTCCGATGGAACAAAATATTAATACCTACGCCGACGAGGTCAAAAAATATCGGATCGACACGCGCATCGCTGACGTTTCAAATTTAGGTGATGAAAACGAGATACTTGCGGCGAACAGTCGTAAAAGAATGTCTGGTCTTGCAAACCGCCTTTGGCACACAGACAGTATTTTTAGACACTTACCAGCCTTGACTTCGCTGTTGTATGGTCGCTCTATTGCGCCGGTCGGAGGGCGCACGGAGTTTGCTGACATGCGGGCGGCGTACGACGCCTTACCTTCAGCAACGCAGTCTAAGATCGAAAAAATGATCGTTGAGCACTCGATTTTTCATTCGCGCGCAAAGCTAGGCTTTACAGACTTTACCGAAAAAGAGCGTGCCTCTTTACCGCCAGCCAAGCAGGTCTTGGTGCGTACGATCCCCGAGACGGGGCGACGTAATTTATATCTTGCTTCGCATGCCATGCGTGTGATTGGTATGTCAGATGAAGAAAGTGAGAAATTATTTAAAGAGCTCACCGAGCACGCAACACAGCCACAGTTTGTGTTGTCGCATCGTTGGCGCGTGAATGATTTAGTGATGTGGGATAACCGCTGCACGATGCATCGCGGTACCGACTTTGACGACTGGCGCTGGAAGCGCGATGTGCAGCGCGCTACCGTGTCTGATATTGGAAATACAGTTGAGCTGTATGCCTAGAAGTGAGACGATAGTGTGGGAGAGGGCGCGCTGCCATGAATCACTCCCGTGTTCCAACTATCAACGTACTCTTGTATAGAAAGTGCCCAGCCATTGGCCATGTTTTCATCAAAGTATTCGAACAACAGTCCATCGACTGCCGTCATTGATAACAAGATTGTTCCGCCTTCTGGGCCACCATGCTCGTCGTGAGGCAGCGCGTCAGCGGCAGCCAGGGCATAGTCGCCTTTTTTGCGATGAATCGTTTTTGTCGTGCCGTCTGGCAACATCTCGATTAAAAACTGCTCACCCTCTAAGACGAGGGTGACTGTCGATGCAAGATGGCGATGCCGTCTACAGTGCCCACCCTTGCCATAGCGAAGCAGCATATCGAGTCTTCCGCTAGGCAAGTCATACCCTAACAAACTGTATTCAAAATCGACTGGACATGCTGGATCCGTTGAGTTGACTACTCGGCGCCATTCGACCTTGGTTAGATCAAAGCTAGTTGAAACGACAGGCATGCGGGGTCTCCGGCTTAAGAGTTATTCAGGTTCAACGCCAGCAGCGCGCAGGATTTTGACGTAGGTTGCAGCCTGCTCTTTGGTGAAGGTACCGAGTTCTGCGGAGGTCGATCCTTGAGTTAAAAACTGTTTCTGGTCAAGTTGCTCTTTAATGTCAGGACGATTCAACACTGCATTGACTGCGGTGTTTAAGCGAGTCAGTAGTTCGGTCGGCATGTTTGCGGGCGCGTACAAGGCGGCCCATGACTCAACAGAAAACCCCTGGACGCCAGCTTCGGCAAAGGTCGGCACGTCAGGCGCAAGTGGCGAGCGACGGGGAAGCGTGATCGCGAGCATCTTCAGTTTGCCATCAGCGACATGTAAGCCTGCGGTGAAGGGGGTTGAAATCATCAATTGCACGCGGTTCGACACGAGGTCAATGACACCTGCGGGTTCGCCTTTGTAAGGTACGTGCAGCATGTTGAGGTTGCCAGCTAGCGATAAAAACTGAGCGGTTGCCACAATACCGGTGGTATTACCGCTCGCATAGGCAAGCTTGCCCGGATTGGCTTTGGCGTAAGTGATGAGTTCTTGAATCGTGTTAAAGGGCATCTGCGCATTGGCATACAAAAAGAAGGTGTAACGTCCCAGCATTGAAATAGGCGTGAAGTCGCGCACAGGGTCATAGGGAGGTTGTTTGCGTAAAGCTGGCGCACCAGCCATTGGGCTGTTCGTCGCAACAAGCAAGGTGTAGCCATCAGGCGCAGCCTTGACGACCTCAGTCGCTGCAAGCGCACCATCGGCGCCGGCCTTATTTTCAACGATCACTTGTTGCCCCAGGCTCGCACTTAAACCATTACCCAGAATGCGGGCCACGGTGTCGGTCGCAGAGCCCGCCGGGAAAGGCACAACTAAACGGATCGGTTTAGTCGGGTACTGTGCTGCTGCTGTCTGGGCGAGCGTCGCGAACAATAGTGAAGCGATTAGTTTGGATACAGCATTGCGCATGTCGATCTCCGAAGGGCATTTTTTTGATGAACTCGAGGCTCAAGGCAAACAAGAATGAGCTCAAGCCATGCATCGTGTGAGGCGAAGTGTAAACCGAGAGTTCAAAAATACAAGGTATTGTTTGCTTTGTAGCAGACCGTTATGATTCGGTTGAAGTGATTATTTTTATAAAAATAAAACAAAAGCATTGCAAAAACCTACTCGGAGACACTTTTGAAATCAGGCAAGCTAGGCGCTGTTGCTTTATTTATTGCCCTTTTAGGTTCGCCGTCTTTAGGCTTCGCAGCAGAATATCCTGCCGACAAGCCAATTAAGATGGTGGTAGGTTTCACTGCTGGTGGCGCAGCAGATAAGCTTGCGCGTCCTGTGGCTGATCGGATGGCAAAATTTTTAGGTCAAACGATCGTGATGGAATATCGCCCGGGGGTCGCGGGCGGCATTGCTCTCGAACTGGTCGCGCGTGCACCGGCCGATGGCTACACGATTCATCTAACCTCGCAAGGTCCAATGACCTTTGGTCCTTCGTTGCGTAAGTCGAGCTTTGACCCAGTTAAAGATTTCACTCCGATCGGGATGGTATCAAGTGGGGGATCGCTGATTGCGGTCTTGCCGACCTCGCCCGCCAAGGATGTAAAAAGTTTTATTGCTCTGGCAAAAGCGAATCCTGCGCAATGGAGCTATGGCACGTCTGGGATCGGTGGTTCGGGACATCTTGCAGCCGAGCAGTTCAAGATTGAAACCGGTTTGCAGATTGCGCATGTGCCGTATAAGGGTGGGGCTGGCGCGTTAACTGATTTGTTGGGCGGTCACATTGCAGTGCTGTTCTCGTCAATTGGCTCAATCGCCACCAACGTCGAAGCGGGTCAAGTTAAGGCGCTGGCTGTGAGCTCGCTAGCACGTAGCAGCATGTTTCCTGATGTACCAACCATCGCTGAAAGTGGTTTTCCAGGCTTTGATTCGCCGGTGTGGTTTGGTGTAGTCGGGCCCGCGGGTCTACCCCCAGCTATTACCGCCAAACTTGTCGCGGCGCTCAACGCAACGATGGACGACCCTGAGGTGTTAAAGATTATTCGACAAGATGGTTACGAACCGCTAAAAATGACCCCCGAGCAAATGAAAACGGCCATTCAAAATGAGCTCAAGCAATGGGCCGAACTCATCAAAAAGACCGGGATGAAAGCCGACTGAGGTCTTCGCTCGAGCGATACCAGGCAGCTACTAGGCCGTTACGAGGTCTAAGGTGCTGCAGTGAGCTTGCATTGAGGGGCTACTTATTTTTTGGGACTCAATTCAAGCATGATTTCGTTACGTCGTAAAAACCAAAGAGTCCAAGGCGGATCATAGCGGGCAAGCGAGGGCGTACCTACTGCTGTCAACTGCTGTTTGCTCACGAAGGCACGCAGTGCCGCGGTTTGTTCTTCGACATCCTTGTCGTCGACCAACCCCGAAAAACGTACGACTGCAAACCGCTTGGGTGGCAAACGCACAAGCCTAACCTTTGGATCATTCGGCGTTGGCAGGGTCTCGAGCGTGTAGCTCGCCGGCATAATAAAGCGGATGATCCAGCCTTCAGGATCCGGACTTTGTATGACAGGTGCAGTCATCGCTATTTTTTCACTTGAAGCTTCGTTTTGAATGACCGGTGCAGTCATGGCAATGCTCTGCTTGCGCGTATTTCCACCAAAAATGTATCCCGCAAGCAAACGAAACCCAGCGCTGACGGCTTCACTGCGATCGCCTTGCACGGTCACTTCGGCAGCAATGAGTGCGGGGTATTCTCTAATTTCAAACGCAGCCTCTTGCAAGACGCTCGTGTATGAAGGTTCTTCAGTAGCCATCGCGACACCTGTTAATAAAGACATCAGACAGAAGAGGCACAATAAAAACTTTTGTGTCATGGTATGTTGTACTCAAAGTTTATTGACGAAGGAATGCTATGCAGCCACTCAAGGGCATTAAAGTGGTCGATCTGAGTAAGGTGCTGGCTGGGCCACTTTGCACGCAATATCTTGGTGAATTAGGCGCCGAGATCATAAAAATCGAGCCCGTAGGTAAAGGCGATGATACTCGCGGCTGGTTGCCACAAACCAATGGTCAATCGGCAATCTTTATGGCGGTCAATCACAATAAACGGAGTTTGGCGCTCGATTTGAAAACTCTGGCAGGTCAACAAATCTTACACGAACTTGTAAAAAGCGCAGATGTTGTTTTACAAGGCTTTGGGGGCGGCACTGCAGCCAAGCTTAAAGTCGATCACGCCACCCTGAGCGGATTAAATCCTCAGCTCATCTATTGTGAAATTTCTGGCTATGGCCGCGCAGGGCCGCTGGGCAACGAGCCGGGCTACGATGTCATGCTCCAAGCCTTTAGTGGCATGGTGAGTTCGATGGGAGCGCCAGACGGCAAGCTCGCGAGGGCAAGCTTTTCGCCCGTGGACATGGGCACGGGCATGTTTGGCTTGAGCGGAGTGCTTGCGGCCTTGCTAGAGCGTGGGAGAACCGGTAAAGGCGTTTACCTTGAGCTGTCGTTATTGGATACCTCGCTTGGTCTCATGACCTATATGGCACAGAGCTATTGGCAAAGCGGAACGGATCCTAAACCGATGGGTACAGGGCACCCCTCAATGTGTCCCTATCAAGTCTTTGAAACAGCTGATCATCCAATTATGCTGGGCGCCGGTAATGATGCACAATGGCGCCGCTTCTGTGCGGTGGCAGGTTTAGAAGAGCATGTTGATCGACCAGATCTGGCGACGAATGCGTTACGTGTAAAAAACATGAGTACAACCGTTGCGCTTGTGCAGACTAAGATGAAAACTAAGACACTCGCACAGTGGCTTGAGTGCTTGAGTCAAAGTGGTGTGCCTGCAGCACCTATCCACAAGCTGAGCGAAGCCTTAGCGCATCCGCAGGTTGCAGCGCGAGGGCTGATCGTACAGACTGTGCATCCAACGGTGGGGACGCTGCAGCAGATCGGTTTGCCGATTAAATTTCAAGATGAAGACCGTCGTGCGCACCGACCACCCCCTATGTTGGGCGAACATACGCAAGAGGTGTTATCTGAACTGGGCTATACGATCGAGGCGATCGACGCGTTGCGTAGTGCCGGCGTGGTTCAGTAGGGCAATGCGTGCAATCTATACAAACGATTAAAGGTTTCAGTCTTAAATGAAATACATTAATTATTCAGTTAACGATCAAGTCGCAGAAATTACGCTTAATCATGCGCCGGTGAATGCCTTGAACATCCCCATGCTTGTTGAGATCGTCTCAGCATTCAAGGCCGCGCGTGATGACTCGCAGGTACGTGCAGTGATTCTGACGAGTGCCTTGCCAAAACGGTTTTGCGCAGGGCTAGATCTAGATATTTTGCTCGACGAAACGGGTAAGTCGGTACGCGAATTTTTAGATCAGTTGTACGTTGAACTTGCAGACGTACAGCACACACTTGGGAAGCCGTCGATCGCGGCGATCGATGGGGCAGCACGCGCCGGCGGAATGACCTTATCAATTTCTTGTAACGTGATCATTGCAAGTCGATCGGCAACGTTTGGCTATCCAGAAATTGATGTCGGTATGATCCCTGCAATCCATTTTATACATCTGCCCTCGATCATCGGGCGGCATCGAGCCTTTGAAATTCTTTTTAGCGGCCGCGTCTTTGATGCCCAAGAGGCCGCTGACCTTGGGTTGGTGAGCCAACTTGTTGAGCCGGGTACTGCCGTGCAAGCCGCCCGCGCTATGGCTAAAATGTTTGCCGCGAAATCACCCCATGTCATGCAAATGGGGCATAAGGCTTTTATGCGTATAAACGATTCTCAGTATCGCCGAGATATCGGAGGAATCGTCGATACGTTTTGTGCGGTCGCTGCAAGCCCCGATGCGAAAGAGGGGATTACTGCCTTTATAGAAAAACGGCCACCGAAGTGGCCGACATAATATAAGAAGAGCCACCTAGGTGGCTCTTCTTATACTCAACGCGTGAATCTCATTTTTTGACCAACGGGCAGACACTTTCAGACAAGGGTCTGAACGCCTGATCGCCCGGAATGACCGCATTGATTTTCAGCAGATCCCAAGGCCCAGTCGATTCAGAAGGCTTTTTAGCTTCGGCCAAATACATGTCGTGCACCATACGGCCATCCGCGCGAATCTTACCTTTAGTGGCAAAGAAGTCGTTAATTTCTAACTCTTTCATTTTTGCTGAGACAGCATCAGCGTCTTCGGTTCCGGCCGCTGCAACCGCTTTTAGATAATGCATGGTGGCTGAATAGGCGCCGGCCTGTACCATGGTTGGCATCGCACCGTTGTTACGTGCGCCCCAACGCTTGGCAAAAGCGCGTGTGTCGTCAGTGCGGTCCCAATAAAATCCATTGGTAAACATTAAGCCCTGAGCGACAGGCAACCCCATGCCCTTGATATCTGTCAAGAACACGAGCAAAGTGGCCATTTTTTGACCCGCTTGAATAATGCCAAACTCAGACGCTTGGCGCACAGAGTTCTGTGTGTCTGTGCCTGCGTTAGCCAGGCCAATGACTTTGGCTTTGGAGGATTGCGCTTGCAAGAGGTAGGAAGAGAAATCGGGCGAGTTCAGTGGCGCACGCACGCTACCCAAGACCTTTCCGCCATTGGCGAGCACGACTTCGCTGGTGTCCTTTTCGAGTGCTTGACCAAAGGCATAATCGGCCGTGATAAAAAACCAACTATCGCCGCCAGCTTTGGTCACAGCGGCGCCAGTGCCATGAGCCAAGGCGTATGTATCGTAAACGTAATGTACGCCGTAAGGCGAGCACTCGGCATTGGTCAATACTGAACTAGCCGAGCCAGAAAAAATCATGATGCGTTTCTTTTCTCTGCCGATTTTTTGCATGGCTAAGGCAGACGCTGAGTCGCTTGATTCAATAATCATCTGTACGTCGTCGCGGTCGATCCACTCGCGCGCACGTGCCGAGGCGATATCTACTTTGTTTTGATAGTTTGCAGAAAGAACTTCAATCGGGCGGCCCAACACTTTGCCGCCAAAATCTTCGACAGCCATCTTGACAGAGTTCACCATACCTTGCCCACCAAGGGTGGAGTAGATGCCCGACATATCAACCATCGCACCTAAGCGAAAAGGCTTGGCCTCCTGTGCTTGAGCTGCGCCGGTGAGCGTGCCGGCGCTAACAATAGCTGCTGCCATGAGTGTTGAAAAAAGTGTTTGTTTGAAATTCATTATTGGTCTCTGTGCATAAAAAGTCGTTTGAAATAGTGCAAAAAGCGTGTGGTTTGTTTATTTGTCGAGGGCATATTGCCTGAAATATGCAATAAATGCTTTAGGGCCAATCTAGAGAAAACCCTTGCTTTACGCATTTTTTGATCGGATACACTAGCTCTGACCCGTAACGCCATGGCGCTTAATCATTAAAAACACAGGATTCAACGATGACGCAGAGTGCGAATAGTCCGAAACAGATTCTAGATGTGATGCAAAACTCTTGGAACGCTGCGGCCAAAGTTTGGAACCCTGAAGCATTGGCAGCGCTGTACGCTGACAATGCCTTGTTTTATGGTGGGCGCCCAGGGCACTCGGTCGGGGCTGCTGAAATCCAAGCTTACTTTGCCTCGTACGATGGCATTATTCAATCGGCGGTGCTTGACTTGGTTGAACAGGAGCTTGTGCAAATCAGCCCAGAAAGCTTTATGGCTCAAGGTTTAGGGGCGTTTTCGTTTGTGCTCGAGGGCGGTCGCAAGACGCAATCTGTTCTTCGCACAACGCTTGCCCTGAGCAAATTGTACGGACAATGGAAGATTCAACTGCATCATTTTTCGGTGACACCGGATGTGCCGCCGCTCGGTAATACTTAAGCACTTTAGCACTTAAGCCAATTTTTTATAAAACAAGGCCGTCTTAAACGACCTAGGAGACAACGTGAAGATCACCGCAATAGAAGACCTCCATGCAGATGGTGGCTGGCGTACGCTTTCTTTTTTGAAAATCACCACCGACTCAGGGTTGATCGGTTGGTCAGAGTTTAGTGAGGGAAGTTCTTCCCCTGGGCTTGGCGGAGTGATCCGTAAACTTGGACAAAGCCTTATTGGGGCCGATCCAAGACAAATCAATTTGATACATGCCAACTTGTATGCGGTCACGCGAATTTTTTCTGGTGGCTTGATCTCTCAGGCAATTGCCGCGCTTGAAAACGCCTGTCTAGACTTGAAAGCTAAGGCGTTGAATATACCCGTGCATCAATTATTTGGTGGGGCTCTGCGTAAAAAGCTTCCAATCTATTGGTCGCAATGCGGCACGCTGCGTTCGCGCTTTGCGCCAGTGTTTGATGCTGCGCCCTTACGCTCGCTCGATGATATCGTGGCGTTAGGGCAAGAGGCTAAGACACGTGGCTTTAAGGCGCTTAAAACAAATATCTTATCTTTTGAAAACGGGGCGTGCATTAATTATCGACCGGGTTTTGGCGTCGGAACAGGTTTTCCAGAGCTGAATCTTGATGACAAAATTCTAGCCTCGATCGTTGACTTACTGGCAGCCTTTGAGCAGGGAGCTGGCAAAGGTGTGAAGTTAGCGTTAGATCTGAATTTTCACTTTAAACCGGAGGGTGCAAAGCGAATCGCCCGCGCGCTCGAGCGCTTTAATTTGATGTGGCTTGAAGTTGATATCCAAGACCCGCGAGCCTTGGCGGAAGTTAAGCAATCGACTACAACGCGGATCTCTTCGCTTGAAACGTTATTGGGAAGGCAAGCGCTACGCCCTTATCTTGAAGCCAACGCCACTGATGTGGCGATTATTGATCCTCAATGGAACGGTTTGCTAGAAGCCACCAAGATGGCCACCATGGCCGAGAGCTTTGAAATTAATGTTGCTTCTCACAATTACCACGGTCAACTGTCTTCTTTGATGGGCGCGCATTTTTCGGCCGCGACCTCAAATTTCAGCATCATGGAATACGTCGTGGATGAAGCCGCGTTTACGCGCGAATACATGACCCATCCGATTCAAATTGTCGATGGCGAAATCATGTTGCCAGAGGGCCCAGGCTGGGGGTCGGATATCAACGAAGAGGCCGTGCGTGCCCGGCCAGTCAAGGCGTCGGTTTAACTTTCTATCTTTTGTATGAATTGATCCACTTACTTTGGGATATAAAAAATGAAAAAAACAATTGCTCTTGCCCTTCTTGCTTTGGGTTCAATCGCAGGCATTTCGTCAGCGAGCGCGCAAGAATTTAAAGCACCGATCAAGTTCGTAGTGCCATTTGCACCTGGTGGCGCCACTGACGTTCTGGCTCGGATGCTGGCACCCAAAATAAGTGCTGAACTTGGACAGCCAATTATCATTGAAAATCGTGCGGGTGCAAGTGCTCAGATTGGTACGCAATTTGTGAAGAACTCACCTGCAGATGGTTCTGTATTTTTGGTCAATACGGACAGTTCTTTAACGATTCTGCCTTACATTGTTGCTGACGTCCCTTATTCGCCAGGTCGCGACTTTATGATGGTCGGCAAAATTGCAACGCTGCCGTGGGCACTGAGTGTTCCGGCTGCCAACAACATAAAAAATATTGCCCAGTTCATTGATTACATCAAAAAAGATCCAAAACAAGCGAACTACGCCGTGCCAACAACAGGCGGTGTACCAGAAATGATCGGTGAGGTCATTGGCAAGAAAGCTGGCGTTGATATGACGATTCTTCCGTACGCTGGAGGTGCTGCAATCATTACCAGTGTCCTAGGAGCCCAAATTTCTTCTGGCGTGACGGGTACCCCAGAGGCTTTTAGCATGGAGAAAACGGGTAAGGCGGTCGTGATCGGCGTATCTGGTACTAAGCGGGCAGCCTATCTGCCCGACGTGCCCACGTTTGAAGAATCCGGACTCCCAGGCCTTACTGCAGACAGTTGGTTCGCGATCTATGCACCCAAAGCTTTGCCTAAGCCTATGGCCGAGCGTTTTAACGTGGCCATGAATAATGCCTTGAAAGATCCAGAGACTCAGAAAAAAATTGCAGACATGGCCATCGAAGTCTCAACAACAACGTTCGCTGAGGCCGAAAAGTTTTACGCCGAGGCAATTACTTTTTGGGCAAGTGTCTACAAAGATAAGCCTAAGCCAGCTGAAGTTAAAAAGTGATCAGCGTTAAGAACGCCGTCAATTTTGATTTAATCGTCTACTTTCGGAATGGCGGCCAAGGTCGCTGCCCGCTGGATAATCGCGATTGAGTCTTCTACAAATTTTTTAAATTCTGCAGGGGTACTGGGAGCTGGAGTCATACCTTGTTTCTCAATTAAAGCCACGATGTCGGGTGCTTTGAGAGCCTCGACAATGGCTGTGTTGAGTTCTGCGACAATCACCGGTGGTATTCCTTTTGGTCCCACCATACCAAACCATGTAGGCATTTCGAGCTCGATGATGCCAGACTCGCGACTCGTTGGTACGTTCGGTAGTTCGTTTGAGCGAGTCGCCGTTGTCACGAGTAGCGGGCGTAACTTTCCTGATCGAATTTGCTGTAAGGGTGAGGTAATCATGTCGAACATTAACGGCGAGTCTCCGTTTAGCTGAGCGACAGTTGCCTCACCTGTACCTTTGTAAGGCACGTGGGTTGCGCGAATTCCTGTTTGTTGGGACAGGATCTCAAAAAATATGTGGCCTGCCGAACCAACGCCAAATGAGGCGTAATTTAATTTTTCGGGGTTCGCTTTCGCATAGGTGACTAGCTCGGCGATCGAATT
>CALFXX010000059.1 GCA_937952975.1 uncultured Alcaligenaceae bacterium | reverse complement strand
AGCACGCAATTTTGAAAACTTACCAATCGCAACGGTCAAGCCGGCATCGACCGAGCCTCTTGAGGGCTACACCTTTGAGGGTTACCGCAATGCCGATGGCTCGGTCGGCACGCGTAATATTTTGGCAATCACTACGACCGTGCAGTGCGTTGCCGGAGTGGTTGAATTTGCGGTGCAGCGGATCAAAGCCGAATTGTTACCCCAATACCCTAACGTCGACGACGTTGTCGGCCTTGAGCACACCTACGGTTGCGGCGTGGCGATCGATGCTGCAGAAGCCATCATCCCGATCCGCACGATTCGTAACATTAGCCTGAACCCAAATTTTGGCGGAGAAGTGATGGTGGTGAGCTTGGGCTGCGAAAAGCTACAGCCTGATCGCCTCATGCCACCTGGCAGCTTTCCAATCAAAGATGAGCGTTCAGCCGGTGTTGACACCGTCTGCCTGCAAGATTCGCAACATGTCGGCTTTATGTCGATGATTCAGGCCATCATGGCTGAAGCAACTGTGCATCTCAATCGCCTGAATCAACGCACGCGCCAAACGGTGCCTGCAAGCGAGTTGATTGTTGGTATGCAGTGTGGCGGCAGCGATGCGTTAAGTGGCGTCACGGCGAATCCTGCGCTAGGGGTTGCGGCAGATTTATTAGTGCGTGCCGGCGCCACGGTGATGTTTAGCGAAAACACCGAGGTGCGTGATGGAGTCGACCAATTGACCTCTCGCGCCGTCAATGCGAGCGTCGCTGAGGATATTGTGACTCAGCTTGGGTGGTACGACAACTACCTGGCGCGCGCCAACGTTGATCGCAGCGCTAACACAACCCCCGGCAACAAAGCGGGAGGTCTGTCTAATATCGTCGAAAAAGCGATGGGCTCAATCATTAAAAGTGGCAGCTCAGCGATTTCAAGCTGTTTACCCCCAGGCGAAAAACTCACTCGCGAGCAGCGAGGCCTGGTGTATGCAGCGACTCCAGCGAGCGATTTCATTTGTGGCACCTTGCAACTTGCAGCCGGTATGAATCTTCATATCTTTACAACCGGCCGCGGCACACCTTATGGTCTGGCCGAATGCCCTGTTATTAAAGTCGCCACCCGCACGGATCTGGCACGTCGCTGGCATGACATCATGGATGTCAATGCGGGTCGCATCGCCGATGGCGAACTTTCAATCGAAGAACTTGGTTGGGAAATTTTTCGCTTAATGCTCGAGGTTGCAAGCGGTCGTAAGACCTGGGCTGAACAATGGAAGATCGCCAATGCGTTAGTCCTGTTTAATCCTGCGCCCGTGACCTAAGATTTTTTCAACCCGCAGAGGTAGGCGCGATCGTCAAGTCAGTCTGGTTTCATGCCAGAGCTTTTGACGATTTTTTGAACGGTGTCATAGTCTTGCTCGATGAATTTTTTAAAGTCTGCCGCACCGTACTCGCCTACGACGCCACCAAGGCCCGCTACTCTGCGCTGTACCTCTGGATCAGCCAATACGGTTTTTGCTGCTTGACTGTACTGCGCAATGATCTCGGGCGGAGTCCCTTTGGGCGCAAACAAACCAATCCAAGATAACTGTTCAAAGCCTGGCATACCAAACTCAGCGACTGCTGGAATATTTTCAGCGCCGGGCCAACGCTTAAGCGACGTCACCGCCAGAGCCCTGAGCTTACCTGCTTTGATCAAAGGCATCGCTGCCACAAGCGACGACACTGCCACCGGAATCTGCCCACCCATCAAGTCTGTCAGCGAGGGCCCTGAACCTCGATATGGCACCGAGATCATATTCACCTGAGCCGTAAAAAAAGTGTACTCAGCGGCAAAATGGCTTGCAGTCCCAATACCTGCCGTACCAAAAGATACTTGCCCAGGACGCTTTTTCGCATCTGAAAGGAGTTGATCAAACGATTGATACGGCGAGTTATTGGGCACAACAATCACAGCCGGCCCTCGCATCAGCTCAGCGACTGGAATCAAATCGTCGAGCTGATAACCCGTATCTTTATACAAAGACAAATTTGACGTGTGATTGTTGCCACTGACTAGAATCGACAAACCATCTGGAGCCGCGCGCGCAACCGTTTGTGTTGCCAGGTTGCCACCTCCGCCCGGCTTGTTTTCGACGACCACAGTCGCGTCTACAAGCGGACCAAATTTTTCACCCACGATGCGCGCCATGGCATCGACGCTACCACCAGCAGCCACAATGGCGTAAAAACGAATCGTGTTCGCCGCTTGCGCCGGAAAAGCGAAGATCATTGCGACAGACACCGCACCCCAAAAGCGCAGAGAAAAACCGACTCTTTGTAAATGCATCATTCTGCCTAACCGACGAAAAATCTTGCTTCGTTGAGAACGCATCGTTCTGCCTGAGAAAGTAAGAAGATGAAAGCGCAGCGCCTAAAACGCTCGCGTTCAGGCCCTGAGGTGATCGTTTAACAGAGTGCCATATCCAGGCACTGCAGTATGGCCGCCTAAAATATTCAACATGGCCCAAAGCGCACAACTATTGGTGCTTAACACCGGTTTGCCGGTGTCTCGTTCGAGCGCTTCGATGATATCCATCGTCATCCAGTTGCCGCACGCCAAGAAGATCGCATCGGCCTCAGCGCGATCAGCCTGTCGCCCTAAGTCATACGCCGTTTGCGCATCGAGATCTCCCACTTCGATATTGCTCACTATACCCATCGCAGCCTGATGCAACACCTGTACCCCGCTCGCTTCGATAAACGCGGCGACGGTTTGGTTGGTGGCTGCACTCCAGGGCGCCGCCAACACAATCTTTTTGATATTTAAAACATCAAAGGCCTGCAACATTGCGGTCGCAGCGGTCGTGGCAGGTTTGCCGCATGCTTTTTCGATGCGCTGACAAATCTCTTGATCGTAGCCTTTGCCCATGCGCGTTGAGGGCGCAGTGGCTGAAAGCACGACGGCGTCGACGCGAGCATCGTTGAGTTTGCGTGTTTCGGTTTCGAGTTCGGCCACGATTTTGATGGTCGACTCGGGATCGATCTGGCTGAGCGTCAAGCGGGCGCAGTGCAACGATACTGAAGCCGGCAAGACTTGAATAAACTCTGGCTCTTGGGTCGTATTCGAGGACGGTAGCAACAGGCCAAAGCGCTGGGATTTTTTTATGTTTGTCATGCTTGATCTCTGTAAATCGATCCTTCCTTTGTACAGAGTTGGCGCCACCTCAGTCAAGAGGTGGCTTGCTGACTAGGCTGTGTCGTCAGACCCGCCAAAGTCATCACCCGAGTCAGCCACGTCGTATCCGCCCGATAACTCTGGCGAATCGTAGGCCGAAGCAGGTGCCGGATCGTTTGAATAATAATTATTCACCACCGTTGTATTCTCGGTATAGCTTGCCGGCTGCTGGTTATTGTGCCCGTTCGAGCCAAACGCCCCACCCGAGCTGTGGTTACCCATCAGGCTTTGAATACCCGAGTATAAAAACGAACCAGCCACCACCCCTGCCGCGGTTGTTGCGACCGTGCCCATGACGCTCGAGCCCCAAGGAGTGGGCGCCGCAGCGGCTGCTGCGGCGGGCGCTGGTGCGGCGCTTGCCACTGGGGCCCCCGCCACCGCTGGCCTTGCAGCAGCAGGCGCGGCACCTAGGCCTGGCGTTGTCACAGAACTAGAGCTCAACCCGGCCGCTGTTGTCGAGGGCCCGCGGCCCCAGGCGTGCGCATCGCCTAAAAAGCTCGTCTGTGCAGCCGGCTGCTGGCGGTCAAGCTGGGTCTGCAGCTCTGCCACTTTTGCCTGTGACTGCTGCAACACAAAATCCAACTGCATCGCTCGTTGCACCAACAGATAGCCCGCATTGGGCTGCTTTGCCAACGCTTGAGCAATCAGGGTCTCGGCCTCAGGATCTTTGGCGCCAACTTGCGCCTGAGTGAGTTGCGCGAGAAACGCATTCAACATGTCACGCTCTTGGGTATTCATGAACAAACCTCGTCAAAGCAGTTACTGGTTTCAATCTGACCAAGTATAGGGGCAGAGGTTCAACTTAAACGGGCATCGCGAATCAAAATTTCTTCGCGACCAAATATTTTCTGCCCAATATTGCGCGCTGGGCACAAAAAGGCAGCGTTCCGAACAAAAAAGCAGCCGTCCGAACTCGACGACTCAAGCCACACTAGCCCTTTGCATGTCGGGTCTGCCCCCCAGACGGCCCATGCCAAGAGCGTGGACGCGGTGCCAGCCAAATCACGCAGGCGCCAAGAAAAAAGGTCCCTGACACCACCATCATGATCTCATTGGTTGCGATCATGACGCTCTGCGTCGAAATCAAACGATCCAAAAGCGCTTGACCAACATCTGGGGGCAAGCCGCTTTGTAATAGCCCATTGATGAAAGCACCGTCTGCATCCACTAAACCAACAAACTCGGCGTGATTGCGCGTTGAGTGGTCGTCCCACACGGTCGTCATCAACGACACTGCAAAAGCACCCAATAAGGTTCTTGAAAAATTCAGCAGCCCTGCCGCAGAGGCCGTCTCGTCGACGTTAACACTGGCCAACGCCATCCCTGAGGCAGAGATGAAGAAAAAAGGCATCCCCAACCCCATGACCATCAGCGGAAAGGTAATCTGCCAATACGTCAGATCCGTACTGCCAGAAAAGCGCAAGGCAGTCACTCCCGACAACCAAAGTAAACCGCCACACACCAGTTTTCGACGGTCGAGTTTTACAGCGAGCTTACCCACCAAAGGCGCCATACAAAGAGAAAAAACTCCTGTCCAGCCAATCGTTCTGCCCGCCTGCCCAGCTGTGTAATCCATATTGAGCTGCAGCCACAAAGGCGTCAGCACGTTCAAGACCATAAACGACGAAAAACCAATACTCATCGCGGCCACCGCTACCGTGAAGCCGCGGTGCCTGAACACCCTGAGGTCGACGATCGGATGTGCAGCCGTCAACTCCCAAATCAGAAACGCTACAAAACCAATGGCCGCAATGATGGCGAGTACCACTATTTGCGTCGAGGCAAACCAATCGTGCTCTTTGCCGATATCAAGCATGATCTGTAAAGCCCCCACCCAAACGACCAATAGCACTAAGCCTATCGCATCGATGGGCACCAACTTACGGGGCAGTTCATAGCGCAACAACAACTTAGTCGCAAAAAAAACAGAGATACCGCCCAGAGGCAAATTAATAAAAAAGATCCACGACCAGGACCAGTTTTCACAAATCCAACCGCCCAGCACCGGACCACTAATCGGGGCAAGTAAGGTCGTCATCGACCAAAGCGTAATCGCCATCCCCGCCTTCTCTTTTGGAAAGATACGCAATAACAAGGTTTGCGACAAAGGCATGAGTGGACCGCCTGCGAAACCCTGTAACACGCGCGCCACCACCAGCATTTCAAGTGAGGTCGATAACCCACAGAAAATCGAAAACACAGCGAACAAACTCATCGCCCAAAGAAACGTACGCACCAAACCGACGCGCGCAGCCAGCCAGCCCGTCAGTGGCAGCACGATTGCCTCGGCGACCGCATAGGAAGTAATCACCCAAGTACCCTGACTTGTGCTTGCCGCCAGGCCACCCGCGATGTTCGGCACCGAGACGTTGGCAATTGTCATGTCCAGCACGGCCATAAAATTTGCACCGGCAATGACGACCGCCGCCATCCAAAGCATCCGCCCCTCAAGCGGAGCGAGCGGTTGATCGCGGATCGCTTTCAGGGACTTGAACATTTAGCGAGCCGAGACGTCGATGCGAACCGTCATTGAAAGGCCAACCGTTAAAGGATTTTTTTTCAATTGATCCGAATCGAGCTTAATACGCACTGGTACACGCTGCACCACTTTAATCCAGTTACCGGTCGCATTTTGAGCAGGGATGACCGCGAAAGCGGAACCTGTTCCACCCGCAAAACCTTCGACGACACCTTTAAAAACCACTTCATCGCCGTACAAATCAGAGGTAAGTTCGACTTTTTGGCCAACCTTCACTTTCGGCAATTGCACCTCTTTGAAGTTCGCGTTGACGTGCATCAATTGCACCGGCACAACAGAGAGCATCGGGGTGCCGGCCTGCACCCGCTGCCCGACCTGCACCTGCCGCTTAGCGATCACCCCCGAGACTGGCGCGCGTACGGTAGTGCGCTCTTGATTGAGCTGCGCTTGTTCTGCTTTGGTCCGAGCAAAAACCACTTCTGGGTTGTCTTGCACGGTCGTACCGGCAATTAGGGTTTGATTCATCAGCTTCATCCCCCGAGTCGTTTCAAGATTTGCGCGCGCCAGAGCCAGATTTGCACGTGCGACCGCTAAATTTGCACTCGCCGCGCTCGCTGCATTTTCAGCGCGCGTGAGCTCGTCACCCGACACCGAGCCAGATTTTTCGAGCGCCCGCCGACGACGCAAATCGATACTTGCGCGGTTATCGTCGGCCTGCGCCGCAGTTAATTGTGCCTGCGCGCGTTGCTCTTCGGCCTCACGCGCTAACACTTGTGCAGCCAGCGCTTGATCGTTTGCAAAATAACCTTCCACACGACGCGTCGCGCGACCGAGCTCGGCTTGGGCCGCAAGTAAAGCCAAGCGAGTGTCGGCATCATCTATAAGTGCCAACACATCACCCTCTTGCACCTGTTGGGTGTCGTTCACCTTCACGGCTTTCACCGTCCCCTCAACAGACGGCGTGACCTGAGAAATCTCAACAGCCGTGTAGGCATTGTCTGTTGTAACGAAGCGAGAGCCATAAAAATACCAATACGCTAGCCATACACAGCCCGAGGCGACGACACCCAGAAGTAGTTTGAACAACAACTTTTTTCGTTGATCAATACGCGCTGCCGCACCGCTTTGCTGGTCGGCACCCGAGGTCTGTTCTGTCATGATCGAGGTGAGGTTAAAGGGTTTGTGTTCAAAGACTGGTAACCGCCGCCCAAGGCACGCACCAAGGCAACATTCAAAGAAAAACGCCGCGCTCTGAGATCGGTCACAACGCGTAAGCTCGCAAGCATGATGTCTTCAGAAATCAAGACATCCAAATAGTTTGATAAACCACCACGATAACGGTTCGAGGCGATTTGAAAGGCCTCTTGCGCAGCCTCAAGCCCAAATTCGGCTTGCTCGAGCTGACCGCCTAGTGCTTTAAGGCTCGTGATCGCATCAGCCACATCCTGAAAGGCTTGTACAAGCGTACGGTTGTAATTCGCTACCGCCTCATCGTAACTAGCACGTGCACCTTTGAGCTCTCCCTGCAGGCGACCACCGGTAAAAATCGGCAACGAAATCGCAGGGCCCGCACTGCCAAACGTCGAGCCCCCTTGGCCCAAACGATCGAGCCCCAGCGATTGCAGGCCAATCAACCCAGCTAAGTTGATGTTGGGATAAAAGTCGGCCTGCTTCTGATCGATACGCGCCGCCTGCGCCTGCGCCTGCACTTTCGCAGCGACCACATCGGGGCGACGTCCCAACAAGTCGGCGGCCAAGCGCTCGGGCAAGCCAAAGGATTGATTGAGAGTGACGTTCGGCCTCTTCACCGAAAGCCCACGATCGGGCCCGGCACCCACGAGCGCCGCAAGGCGATTACGTTGCAAAGCAATCTGCTCGGTCAACAACAGAAGGTCGGTCTTGGCCTGCGCGCTCTTGGCGTCGGCCTCGCGTACGCCCCCTCGCGTCTCAAGTCCATGCGTAAAGCGCTCTGCAAAGAGACTCGCTGTTTTTTCACGGATCGCCACCGCCCGTTCAGCGGCCTCCTTTAATGCAAACAATCGCGCAAGCTCGGCATAAGCGGACGCAGTAGCCGTCGTGAGAACGAGGGTCGCTTGCGCTTGCTCGGCCTGCCGCGCCTCGAGCTCTGAGGTTGCCGCCGCAAGGCCAGCCCGGTACTTGCCCCAAAAATCAATTTCCCACGTGATATTGAGCGCCGCCTGGCCATATTGGTTCCAGCCGCGCGTCACACTCGCCTCGGGCGTCAAATAGTTATAGCTCAGCCGCTGCGAGGTCACGACGCCGGTCGCCGAAACTTGAGGCAACAGGGGTGAACCGGCCACTTCAGCGAACGCCTGCGCGCGCAGAACGCGGGCCTGAGCAATCGCCAGATCGGGCGAATCCGCCAGAGCCTCGCGTAAAAGCTGAGTCAACTGCTCGTCTTGATAGCTCAGCCACCACTGGTCGCTTGGCCAAGACAGTAAGGGCGCCGTGAACGAGGCTGCTACAGCAAAATCTTGACTGGTTTTTTCGGTGAACCGAGCGTCTGCGGGCGGCAACGGCGCGCAGCCCGTCTGACACCAAACAACCAACGCAATCAGCAAACCACCAAAAGCGTCAAAACGAAAAAAACTTTGTCTCACAGGCCGCGCAAGTGCCTTTTTTGTTTCTTGTTTACCGACTTTTGGGCAGCCATCACACGGCTCAAAAAGTTCATAGAACCACAAGATACCACCTTTTAGTTGCCAATTCTTTTAGTATCACGCCCCGCATCTCTAAGCGGATTGAATCGATCCGTATTCAGAGGCCACCCGATTGTGGTAATTTGCCCTATAAATTGCCTGGAGTCTCGATGATTAAGCTTAACTTTCACCCTACTGGCCGCCATTTCTTGCAAATCCCTGGCCCAAGCCCCGTACCCGACCGAGTGCTACGGGCCATCAGCCTGCCAACCATCGACCATCGTGGCCCAGAGTTTGCCGGCCTGGGTCGCAAGGCAATCGAGGGCATGCAAACCATCTTCAAGACGAAGCAACCAGTCATCATCTATCCTGCCTCGGGCACCGGTGCCTGGGAGGCGGCACTGGCCAATACCCTGAGCCCCGGTGATCATGTCCTCATGTACGAAACCGGCCATTTCGCGTTTCTCTGGAACCGTCTGGCAACCCGACTGGGCTTAAAAACTGAGGTGTTGTCGTTTCAAGGCCATGATGATCAATTACCCAATTTAGCCGGCTGGCGACGCGGGATTCAAGCCAATCAGATTCATGATCGTCTGGTGCAAGATCGTGAGCACAGCATCAAAGCCGTCTGTGTTGTCCATAACGAAACCTCAACCGGTGTCACCTCCGATATCGCCGCAGTGCGTAAAGCCATCGACGACGCCAAGCATCCGGCACTCTTGATGGTGGACACGATCTCTGGTCTTGGCAGCGCCGATTATCGCCACGATGAGTGGGGTGTCGACGTTGCCATGGCAGCCTCGCAAAAAGGCTTGATGCTGCCGCCGGGCCTGAGCTTTAACGCGCTCTCTGCGCGCGCGATCGAGGCATCAAAATCAGCCAAAATGCCACGCTCGTTTTGGGCATGGGACGAAGTGATCGAGATGAACAAGGGTGGCTACTGGCCCTCAACGTCGAGCACAAACCTTCTATATGGTCTGACAGAAGTAATCGACATGTTGGCCGAAGAGGGAATGGATCGTGTGTTTGCGCGTCACCAGCGCTGGGCGGCTGGCGTACGGGCTGCGGTCACGGCCTGGGGCTTACCCATCCAATGTACTGATCCAAGCGTGTACTCGCCCATTTTGACGGGCGTCATCACACCTGAAGGCGTTGACGCAGACGAAATCCGCAAATTGATTCAGGAGCGGTTTGATTTATCTTTGGGTACGGGTTTAGGTAAAGTCAAAGGACGCATGTTCCGAATCGGACACCTAGGCGACAGCAACGACCTGACGCTATTGGCGACACTCGCAGGCGTCGAGATGGGCCTTAAACTCTCTGGCGTCAAGCTAGCGGGTAGCGGCGTGCAAGCGGGCATGGACTATTTCTCAAACGGAGCGTAAGCGTGCTCGCATCGATCACTCGCGCTCAGCCACTGCATTTTTTTCCAACCAATGCGAGTGGCGCCTCACCGCTTGCCCAGTTGCTCAAGAAAGACATTCGCGGCGACGTACTGTTTGACACCGCTTCACGCGGTCGTTATTCAACCGATGCCTCGATCTATCAAATCACACCAATCGGTGTGGTCGTGCCACGCGACCAAGCTGACGTGCTACGTGCACTGGATATTGCACGAGATCAAAAGGTAGCCGTGCTGTCGCGCGGCGCCGGGACCAGTCAATGTGGCCAGACCGTTGGCGATGCACTCATCATTGATAACAGTAAATGGCTTTGCAACGTTATTGCCTTTGACGCAAACGCAATGACGATCACCGTTGAACCGGGTATGGTGCTCGATCACTTAAATGCGTGGCTCAAACCCCATGGTTTGTGGTTTCCGGTAGATGTCTCTACCAGTGCGCAGTGCACGATTGGAGGGATGACCGGTAACAACTCGTGCGGCTCGCGCTCGATCGAATACGGCAACATGGTGCACAACGTGCTCAGCGTCGATGCCGTACTGGCCGACGGCACTCAGGCAAATTTTGGTTCGTTAAATACCCCAGTATCTGGCGCTCGTTTAGAAAATATTTTAGCGTCTCTCAAAACGATTGCGACACGCGAACGCGCCGAACTCGCTGAGCGCATTCCTAAGGTTTTACGGCGTGTCGCAGGCTACAACATTGATCTATTCGACTGCCAAAATCCACGCGCCTACACTGATGACGGTGTCGCCAATCTGGCACATTTGCTGGTAGGGTCAGAAGGCACCCTCGCCTACAGTCGTCAAATCACACTCAAGCTCTGTCCATTGCCCGTGCACAAGGTGTTGGGGGTCGTGAACTTTGAAAGCTTCTATCAAGCAATGGATTCGGCACAGCACATTGTGACGCTTAAACCAACTGCCGTTGAGTTGGTCGATCGAACCATGATCGACCTCGCGCTATCGAACCCCGCCTTTCGCCCCGTCGTAGAAAAAGCGCTACTCGGACAGCCTGCTGCGATTTTGCTAGTCGAGTTTGCTGGTGAAGATCAAGCTGCCTTGATCAAAAAGCTGGATGAGTTAGACGCCTTGCTCAGCGACCATGGGCTTCCAAATAGTGTTGTGAAGATGCCTGAAGCGCAAGCCCAAAAAGCGCTATGGGATGTGCGAAAAGCTGGCTTGAACATCATGATGAGCATGAAAGGTGATGGCAAACCTGTCTCATTTGTTGAAGATTGCGCGGTGCCGCTCGAGCATCTTGCTGAGTACACAGATCGCCTGACTGAAGTGTTCCATCGCTATGGCACCGAAGGTACCTGGTATGCCCACGCAAGTGTCGGCACGCTGCATGTTCGTCCCATTTTAGATATGCGTCGCGATGGTGCTATGAAAATGCGTGCCATTGCAGAAGAAACCTCTGCCCTCGTGCGTGAATACAAAGGCGCGTTCTCGGGCGAACACGGCGACGGCTTATGCCGAGGCGAATGGGTATCGTGGCAGTACGGCCCACGCATTCATCAGGCGTTTACTGAGATCAAAGCGCTGTTTGACCCAGACAACCGATTTAACCCCGATAAAATCGTTCGCCCGCCAAAGATGGACGATCGAAGCAATTTTCGTTATGCACCCGGCTATCAAGTACCCGCCTTGCAAACTGGCCTGGACTGGTCGGCCTGGAACGTCTTACGCGACCCCTTAACCGGCGACGAAACCAAGCCTGGCACAGGCTTAGATCTCAGCAACGGACTCGCTTCGGCTGTCGAGATGTGTAATAACAACGGTCATTGCCGCAAGTTTGATGCAGGCACCATGTGCCCCAGTTATCGCATCACCAAAGACGAACAGCACGTAACACGCGGTCGTGCCAATACCCTGCGCCTTGCCCTGTCAGGTCAGACTGGACAGGCAGGTTTAGCGAGCGAAGAAGTCAAAGACGCGTTGGATTTATGCGTATCCTGTAAAGGCTGTAAGCGCGACTGTCCGACAGGCGTGGACATGGCCAAGATAAAAATTGAGGCCCGTGCAGCGTGGGGCAAAGTGCATGGTCTAAGCTTGCGCGAACGTCTGATTGCTTTCATGCCTCATTACGCACCGTGGGCAAGTCGCCTAGGCGGGTTACTCAGCATGGCCGAAGCAGTACCTGTACTCGGGCCCTTGGCCAAGCGTGCACTGGGGTTTGCGACGGCGCGCTCGCTCCCTAAATTTAAAGCACCCTTTTTAACCAACGCACAGAACCAAGCCCCTGCTTTACGTGACCACGACGCGAAAGAAGCAACCGGCAAAAACGTTTTACTGTTTGTCGATACCTTCAGCAACTATCTTGAAGCTGAAAACGCGCATGCAGCACAACGTGTCCTTCAAGCCGCTGGCTACACCGTGCACCTGAATATGCGACCGGGCGAGCGTCCACTATGCTGTGGTCGAACATTTTTATCGGCCGGATTAATCGATCAGGCAAAAGCCGAGGCCAAGCGTACGCTCGATACACTCATGCCTTATGTCACACAGGGTATCGCAATCGTCGGGCTTGAACCGTCTTGCCTGCTCACGCTACGAGACGAGTTTTTGCACTACGGCTATGGAGCAGAAGCTGAGCAACTTGCACAGCAAGCCTTTTTATTCGAAGAGTTTTTAGTACGCGAACAAAAAGCCGGTCGGTTTAAGCTGACTCTGCAACCCATCGACTACAACAACGCACTGCTGCATGGTCATTGCCATCAGAAAGCCTTTGATGCGCTGACCCCTGTTCAGACGGTGTTGAGCTGGATTCCAGAGCTCAAGGTGTCAACGGTTGAGTCATCGTGTTGCGGGATGGCCGGCAGCTTTGGCTACGAAACCGAACACCACCAAGCGTCGATGCAGATGGCCGAACTCTCACTTTTACCGGCCGTACGTAATCGCGCAGCAAGCACGGTGGTGGTGGCTGACGGCACAAGTTGCCGACATCAGATTCATGACGGTACCGACGTGCAGGCCGTTCATACTGCTCGGCTGTTAGCGCAAGCGTTAACCATCTGATTGTTTATTTTTATTTTTTATTTTTTTACAGATTGAGCCACTCCATGACAAGTCCTATCAACACCGTTATTGAACAACGTATTTCCGCCAACCAGTTCGACTCCACAAAAGAACTGAGTGCTGCACAAATCAAAGAACTGGTGCGCCTTGCCACCTGTGCCCCCACCGCTTTTAATTTTCAAAACTGGAAATTCATCGCAGTTCAATCTAAAGAGGCGAAAGAGCGCCTGAAGGCTGTTTCGTATGGCCAGCAAAAAATTGTCGATGCCTCAGTCACTTTTATTGTTTGCGGCACCCTTGAGGCACACAAGACACTAGCCAAGGCCTTAAAACCCTCGGTCGATGCAGGCGTGATCGATCAAGCCATGTGTGACAGCTGGGTCGCGATGGCTGCCGGTGGTCATGAAAATAATCCAGAGCGTCAACGGGATGAAGCAATTCGTTCTGCCTCGATGGGCGCGATGACTTTGATGTTAGCTGCGCAAGGCATGGGTTTGGTCAGTGGCCCCATGATTGGTTTTGTGCCAGCAGATGTATCCCGCGAATTTAAACTTGCTGCCAACGAGATCCCAGCCATGTTGGTGGCGGTTGGCTACGCAGCACCAGGCAACTGGCCACAAAAGCCACGCTTGCCTGTTGAAGACGTCTTAACGACTGTTTAACGTAAGCCGCCGGCGTGCACTGAAAAACGGCACCGAAAAGCACACGCCGGCTATACACACATTAGATGAGTGTGCGACTCACCAATGGGTGAGTCGTACCTTAACTCAGCAAGCCTAATCGCTTCGCAAGTGCAACGGTGTGTTCGGCTTCGGTAATGAACGGGCCGTCAATCAGTCGACCATCCACGACAAACGCCCCAACGCCTTCGGCTAATTTTTGGCTCGTTGCCTCAAGAACCCTGACTGCGTGAGCGATCGCTGCGTCGCTTGGCCGGAACACCTCGTTCGCCAAAGCGATCTGCGTGGGATGAATGCAACTCTTACCTGAGAAACCCAAGCGTTGTGCCGCTTGCGCGTCAAGCTTAAAAGCCTCGGGGTTCGCAATATCCACAAAAGCACCATCGTAAGCATGAATGCCGGCCTCACCCGCCGCAAAGCGCACTGCGACACGCACGGCCTGCAACGCCGCCGGTTCGCAAGACACAATGCCTAACGGCGCTAACAAATCACCAAAACCAATCTGCAGCCCCACCACGCGCGAATGTGCACACGCCAATTCTGCGGCACGCCGCAACCCTTTGGGTGATTCAATATTGACCAAAATACCAATGGGTCGGGTAAGGCCTCGGGCCTTCTCAAGACGTTCAAGCTCTGTAGCGACGACTCGAATGGTGTCAGGATCTTCGACCATCGGAATATTGACGATATGCGTGGCTGCACAAACAATCGCCTCAAGATCTGCAGCAAAGTGCGGCGTGTCAATCGCATTGATGCGCACCACAATCAATTTATGATGCCCTGACAAATCGTCTTTAAACAGCGTTTGCAAGGCTGCCCGAGCTGCGGGCTTGCTGCTTTCCTCAACAGCATCCTCAAGGTCAAACGAAATCGCATCAGCAGCGCTGGCCAAGGCCTTCGCAAATAAGGCAGGTCGCGAGGCAGGAACAAATAATTTACTACGCATACAACGATCCTTTTAGATCATAATCTGAGTTAATTTTATAATAGCAGTGCGTTGAGCACTCGCCCCACAGGAATCCAAAACATGAGTCGGCACGAATTAAAAGCAGAAGTCACTGGATCAATCTGGAAAATTGAAACAACGATCGGTCAGGCGCTGGATAAAGAACACACGGTATTGATCATTGAATCAATGAAAATGGAGATCCCCTTAGTCGCTGAAGACGGTGGCACGCTGATTGAAATTTGCGTCAACGAGGGAGACAGCGTGAGCGAAGGCCAAGTACTCGCTATCATTGAGCGTTAAGGTCTGCATCGCGTACGCACCAAAGCAGCCTTTACTGCGTGGATTAAATTAAGCATTAAGATAAATCAGGCTCAAACAAAGGAGGCGCGGCCCCCTCCGACACCTGGTCTGCAGGGTCGCGATGGGTGCGCCAACCGATCACCACCACACGCATTCCGATCTTTACGTCCTGAGGCTTGATCTTCATCAAACGCGTCATTAGGTGAGGGCCTTCATCGGTTGCAACAAGTGCAACCACATACGGGACGTCTTTCTCGAAGGAAGCGCTAGGCGCACGATGGACAATCGAAAAACTATAGACGCTGCCACGACCACTCGTCAAAACGGCCTTGATATCCAGACTGCCACAGCCAGGACACGCAGGGCGAAGATAAAAATGAAACGCCTTACAAGATTGGCATTGGGGCAAACTAAATCCTTGTGGACGCACGTTTTCCCAATACTGATGACTGACAAGTAGACTCAGAGGAGTAATCATTAGAGTTAGCCTCTCCCTAAAATCAACGTATTGTGTAAGCCAATAATCCCGCCGTTACCATGTACTAGTACAACTTCCGCATCTATCACCTGCCTCGCTTGCGCTTGTCCACGCAATTGACGCACGCCCTCCGTTAAGTGGAACATTCCACCAGCCAAACCGGGGTGGCCTGCCGATAACAACCCACCATGCGTGGTCACAGGCAAAGGGCTTTTTAAACCAATACCCTGACTCGCGACATAGTGACCACCTTCGCCTTTGGCACAAAAGCCAAGATCCTCAAGCTCGATCAAAACCGTGATGGTAAAGCAGTCGTAGAGCTGAGCCACGTCGACATCACGAGGCGTCAACCCCGCCATGGCGTAGGCCTCTTGGCCCGAGCGAACAGCACCAGTAGTCGTGATATTTCTATAATCTCCGATATAGGTATGCGAATGACCGTAGCCATGACCCAAAAGTTTGATAGGCATTTGTTTTAGGTCACGGGCACGCTCTGGGGTTGTCACAATAAATGCAACAGCGCCATCCGACAATAACGCGCAGTCCAACATCCTTAATGGAGAGGTGATCATTCGTGACTGCATCACATCGGCAAGCGAAATGAGCTCTGTTTTATGCGCGAATGGATTCATGGAAGCATTTTCACGCATCGTCACTGCCACCTGCGCCAATTGCTCAAGGGTGGTTCCGTATTCATGAATATGGCGCTGCGCGGCCAACGCATAAAGCGTCGGCACGAGCGGACCATGAGGCATTTCAAAGTCGGGATGCGCCCAACCAGCATCAGCCAGTTTTTGCACAGCGCCACCACGCGATTGAAACGACAGCAAGTTTTGACCGGCGACACACAAAACTGTTTCGCACTGCCCTGAGGCAACAGCCATTGCCGCATGATGCGCCATTGCCACGCCGGACGCACCAGCGACATCTAACGTGGCCAGGTAACGCGCCTGTATTCCCATCCCGTCCGCAACGACACCGCAGGGCATTGCCCAATTTTCAACATCAACTGGCGTAGTTAACACGCCATCCACATCTGCAAACGTTAATCCAGCATCCGCCAATGCATTGGCTGCCGCCATTCGCTGCAAGCCTAAGGCATCCAGGTGAGGGATCCGCCCTACGACACTTTCGCCAATACCAACGATCGCAGCGTTGAGTGGGGACCTGCGTGTCCCGTTGACGCGCATCATCCTAGAACCTCTGGCGCAAACAATATTGGGTGAATTTTAAACAGTGGTTTGCCAAGCCGAACATGACGAATCTCGCAATCAGCCCGCTCACATAAACCATGTTAATGAGCTGCCTCAGCCACCTCAGCAGCAATCACCAATTGCTGCCTGACGTCACGATTCATCCATTTTTTGTTCACGCTGAAACCGAAAGATGGAATCTGCGAAAGCGCATTCGCCCGCTGTATACAGAGTGCCGACAGATCAGCGAGCGGTACCGATTGATCCACTAAGCCTGCCGCGGCACATTCACTCGCGCTTAGCCTCTCGCCAAGCTGAACCAGACGATGGCAAACGGACCGACTAGCGCGAGCGCAAACAATTGCCGCACCAATCGGGGTTGGCATATCAAACTTGACCTCAGGCAAAGATACCCAAGTGTGATCCGCAATTAGAACTTCATCGCAAAGCGCTGCAAGCATCAAGCCTGCTCCAACAGCCGGCGCCTGCACCGCAGCGATCACTGGCTTAGGAAAATCAATTAACTCAAGAAAACAACGCATCAACAAATTTAAGCGTTGATTTGCTGCGACAGCAGGGGCTAAGTCTGAAAATTCTTTTAAATCTGCACCTGAGCAAAACGCACGAGTGCCCTCCCCTGTGATCACCACAACTTTGACGTCATCTTGCTTAGCCGCTTTTGCTAGTGCAGCATGCAAGGCTTCATAAATTTCAACATTTAACGCGTTTGCGGCTGAAACCCGATCAAAAGCTAGAGTCAGTACAGTATTTTCGAGAGTTATCTTTAACATCAACGTATCACCCAGAGCCAAAGTCGTAACGAGCCTGAAGGTTGAATCAGACTCTTTTTTTTCTAGTATAAGTCAAGCTCGATACGTGCAGTCGCAGTAGCCTTCAAGGCAATTGCTCGACCTCATTGGCGATGGCGGCCCCCCACGCTTGATAGCCTTCAGCGAAGAAATGCTGTCCGTCAGTCGTCTTCCATTCGTTGGGTTTGGACATCTCAAGCGAATTCACATAATCACAAGGCTTGACTTGCGTTTCAAGGTAAGCAGAAATTTCTAGGGTGCGCTTTGCCGTTTTGCCAGCGAGTTTATTGTCTTCGCCCCACGCCGGGCCGACCCAGACGCAGCGAATCGATTTACTCGCCAATAGCGTTGTCAGACTGAGCACCTCTTTTTTAACGTCGGTACGAGAAAAGCTCGCTGCTTTGTAATTTGCGAGATTATCCCCCATCACGATCACCACCACATCGGGCTTGCTTGCCTCAACCAAGCTGTCAAACGGCATTGTTTGGGCGGCGCTGGCCATTGATAACGTGATGGGCTCGCCTTCGATACGTTCGGCCCCACCGCAGCGGCTATTGGTCTTCTTTAACCATTCACTTGGCATAACACCGCACACCCCAACGCTGTGTACTTGAGCACCGCGTTCGGTTAATTCGTCATGCAAGGTTTTGATCAGATACGTAGGCTTAGCCAGGTGGCTTGCTCCAATCACTAAGACGGTCAGGCCTGCTAACAACATATTTTTTTCCCACTATTAACGTGCACCATATACCCCTCCAAGCCCTGTCGAACCCAACAAAATCGATAGCAACACTAGCACCGGCGTCGCCCATCTCTGGCGAAGTAATTGATAGCGCCGCCGGCCAGATCTTGCGCAAAACTCAAGCGCCACAAACAGGGCGACCAACAGCAACAAAGCGATTGATGGCCCAGCCACCTTCAAATGAAATAGCCAAGTCTGAGGGCTCAACGAGAAATTAAAAAATAGTTGTTTGAGCTTTAGCCATAACAGATCGCTGTTTGCCTCTGAAAAAATCAGTCGCCCCACGACTACAAAAAACGGAAACAACACAAAATTGATGCACAGCGCAAGACGTCGCCAAGGCACACCGCGAGCGATCGAGTACGTCAGCAGCCAACCGCTCGCATGAAAAAGCCCCCAAATAAAAAAATTGAGCGACATACCATGCCAGGCAGCCGACGCTATAAACACAACTAGCACTGCGACCGCCAAACCAAAACGTCTCTTAAGGGGTTTAAAAAATATCTCTTTCAAAACGCCACTTAAGCTGACATGCCAACGTTGCCAATAATCGATCACATTGCGAGCAGAAAACGGCATATTGAAATTCAGAGTGGTGCGAACCCCTGCTAAATTCAAAAAGCCAAAAACAAAAAAAGTAATCCCACTAAAGTTAAAGTAGACATAGAGTTCAAAGATGACAGCAAACACTAAAATATCCAACGACTCAGTTGAGTCTTTCAACACTAATAAGGGCGCCAGCCCCGTCGCCAGGACGGTATAAAAAAAGATTCCAAGCACCATCCAGCCGACATACACCTTCACACGTCTCACGCGCAAGCGCGCAAGTGGTGCATTGGACAAGGCTACGGGCCCAGAGTCCATGCGAGCGGGCTGCAAAATATTCAAGCAGAGCGTCGAAAAAGCTAATTTTTTTTGATAAATGTGCAACGCTAACGCTGCAGTCACAAACGACACGCCGACCCAGGGCAACGAGGCACCTTCACCACCAAAACCTGTCAGCACGGCAATTTGGCCGCTGTAGGTCAAAAGCGGAGTAATAAAAAACACCACGTAGGCCAGCGCCTTTCGGGGTACATCTGCCACAGAGACCAAGCGATAGAGTAACCAAACGGCTATTGACAATGCTACGGTGAACAATGCCGGTACTGCCCTGTACAGGTAGGTTAGGTAGCAACATGACACTACGAAAGCCATTAGACTCAGTCCACGCCCTTTCAAGTCCAATCCCTTATGCATTACGATGCGGCATGAAGACGCGTCAAAAATTAGTGTTTAGCGGCAAAAAACTTAACTTCGAGCCAACCATCAACCACAAGCCAAGTTTAAGCAACTAACTCTTAGTGTTTCTCTAGATTTCTTTAAGTTGCAAAAAATAGATGTGGTTTGCAGTTTTACAATCGGTAAATTCACTGTTTTTTGCCGTTTCTCTGACCTCCTTCAAAGGTATCCAAACGTGGCCTTTACACTGCAGCCCTTGATTGGCATCTTGGCTCTGACAGCACTTGCGATCCTCTTCAGTGAAGATCGTCGAGCAAATAAGATTCGCCTCATCGTGACCGGCATCGCCATACAGTTTTTGTTTGCGCTTGCGCTTTTAAAAGTACCTTTACTCAAAGACGCGATTGCGCTCATCAATGACGGAGTGCTTGCGTTGCAAAAAGCTAGCGAGGCAGGTACTTCATTGGTTTTTGGTTATCTAGGCGGAGCCCCTCTGCCTTTTAACGAAAATCAACCGGGTGCAGCCTATGTGCTGGCGTTTCAGGCGCTGCCGCTTGCCTTATTTATTAGCGCCTTTGCCGCGCTGCTGTACCACTGGCGAATCTTGCCAAAAATAGTTGGTGCATTTTCATGGTTGCTAGGCAAAACCTTAAAGATGGATGGCGCAACGAGTTTTGCTGTCTCGGCCAATATTTTCGTTGGCATGGTTGAAGCACCGCTGTTGATCCGCCCTTACCTCACACAACTCAGTCGCGCAGATCTGTTTGTTGTGATGGCTTCGGGCATGTCATGCATCGCAGGCACCGTGCTTGTCATCTACGCGGGCGTGCTCAGCGCGATTGTTCCAGATGCTGCGAGCCATCTGCTCATTTCCTCGGTCGTCAGCGCACCCGCCGTCATCATGCTCGCGCGGCTCATGGTTCCGCAAAATCCGACTACCGCGCAAACTGCTTTTCAGTCGACGTCGACGTATGGCAGCACGATGGATGCAATCGCGACCGGAACGGGCGATGGCGTAAGACTCGTCGTCAATATTGCTGCAATGTTGGTCGTGTTAGTGGCTCTTGTCGCACTCGCGAATAGTGCTCTGGCACTGCTACCCAGTGTTGCAGGTGCGCCGCTCACTCTGCAACGCCTGTTAGGGATTCCGATGCAACCCATTGTGTGGATGCTTGGCATCCCGTGGGCAGAAGCCAGCGTTGCAGGTCAACTATTAGGAACAAAGATTGCACTAAACGAAATGATTGCCTACCTCGACTTGGCAAAATTACCAGAAGGTGCGCTATCTGCCCGCAGCCGCCTGATCATGACCTATGTTTTATGCGGGTTCGCCAATTTTGGCAGCCTTGGTATTGTGATCGGCGGCTTAGGCGCAATGGCACCTGCCCGCCGCGCAGAAATCATCAGTCTGGGCTTACGTTCGATCTTGGTCGGCGCGATGGCAACCTGTATGAGCGCTGCAGTGGTTGCCATCGTTCTTTTTTAGTGATCGAAGCGGTCTAACACGTGGCCTGGGCCTTGTTCAAGATCGACATAATCTTTGCCATCGTGCACTAAGCAGCCGTTCACCCACACGCCGTGAATGCCCAGCCCTGAGCGAACTTTTCTTGAGCCACCACCGGGCAAGTCATTCAAGGTGGCAACCTTTGACTTACCTACGGTCGCAGGGTCAAACAGCAACATATCTGCTGGACTGCCCACCACTAAGCGCCCGCGATCAGGGATTTTGAAGCGATCGGCCGCTTCGCTCGTCAACAGGCGGATACCTTCTTCTAGAGAGAAATAGCCTGTCTCGCGCACCCAGTGCGACAAGAAATGTAAGCCAAACGCCGCATCGCACATGTAAATCAAATGCGCACCCGCATCAGATAACGTCACAACCGCCGAGGGGTGTTTGAGCAAGGGTGCGACGCCCTCATCGATATGATTAAAGAACTTACCAGTGAAGTGAGTCTCTAAATTCTCTTTGACCGACAAATCGAAAAATGCATCAAGCGGATCTTTACCCCATTTTTTACCCAAGGCTTCGATTGTGAGACCTTCAAGCTCAGCGTGCTCGGCAAGCGCTGTTTCACCGACTTCAAGATATTTCCAATCGCCCAAAAATAAGATACCTGTTTTGGGATTCTTTAAGTTTTCGCGCAACGCATTTCGAAAGGCAGGATCTAAATAAACTTTTTTAATTTCGTCTGCTGACTTATTTTTGATTGCATCAAAGGCCGAGTGACTGATCAAGGGGTAGGGTTCAGCCAGGGTAAAGTCAAACGAGAGTGGCTGACAGCTTGTCAAGATATAGACCTCGTTACCGCGTGCACGCATCTCTGCTGCTTTGTTGTAATAGGTGATCGCAAGATCTGGATTCGCGGGGTTATACATCGACAACACCGTCGAAATAAACGCGGGTCTCCCGCTATTAATTGACACTTTTTCCATGACTTCGGGTGTTGCCCGCGAACCCGTTGCCATCATGAACACACCTTTGTTCGTCTCGCCCAACACACCCGTCAACGCCAGCAACTCTTTTTCAGAGGCGATCGTCGAGGGCATTGGCCGTCCGCCGTAGCCGCTATGGTTCGGTGAAAACGACGAAGCAAAACCAATTGAACCTGCGTCCATCGCCTCGCGCACCAGCTGACACATCGCCTCAAGCTCTTCTGGTGAAGGCTCGGCCTTCTCTGAGCCAGCCTCGCCCATGACGGCGGTACGCACAACCGAATGCCCGACGAACACGGCAGTATTCAGGTACGGTTTAATCGCACGTAACTGATCCATATATTCTGTAAAGGTCTCAAACCCCCAGTTGACACCCGTCAGCAGCGAGGTCAAGTCCATCCCTTCAACAACCGATAGATTTTTAACCATGGTTTCGCGCTGTGGCGCGGGGCAAGGTGCAATTCCAAAACCGCAGTTACCCATCACAACGGTCGTGACACCCAGCGCAGGCGAAGGAGACATTGTGCGATCCCAGGTGACCTGAGCATCGAAATGCGTGTGCAAGTCAACAATGCCTGGCATTAACGACAAACCCTTTGCATCGATCTCTTGTTTTGCCTGACCGGTCACAGCGCCGATCTCGGCCACAACCCCCTCTTTTACGGCCACATCAGCTCGCACGCCGGGGTTGCCCAAGCCATCAAATACCTGTGCATTACGAATAATTACATCGAACATGACATCTCCGTTTTTATCTTTAATTATTTCAGTCCAGGCGCTTATCTCGCCTCAAAGCCTTGAGCTGAATTCTGTCGCACGCAGCAATGCCGCAGTAGCGTGATTCAATCAAACAATTCCTGTCGCTTTCAATACTGATATTTGTTCAGCATTTTTATGCAACACTGTACTTAAAATTTCATCCGTATGCTGCCCTAGCGCCGGCGGCGGAATCTCGTGCTTGATGGGTGTACCCGAAAACTTCATCGGGCTTCCAACCAAAGGCACGGTACCTGCTACGGCATGAGGCAACTCAATCTTCATGCCACGCGCCAGAACCTGTGGCTCTTCAAACACTTGTGCCACAGTATTGATCGGCCCGTTGGCAACACCTGCTTGATCCAAAAGTTTGACCCATTCTCGGGTCGTGTGCTTTAAAAATATCTCGTCCAGAATGGCAGTGATCTCGGCACGATTTTTGACGCGCTCGCCATTGGTTGCGTAGCGCGGATCTTGAGACAAATGAGTACATTCAGCAATTTCGCAAAACTTCTTAAATAAATTGTCATTGCCACAGGCCAAAATCAATGCGCCATCTGAGGTCTTGAAGGTTTGGTAGGGGACGATATTTGGATGTGCATTACCAATCGACTTGGGTGACTCGCCCGTTGCAAAATAATTCATTGCCTGATTTGCCAAAAAAGCGACGCACGAATCCAACAGCGAAACATCAATCCATTGCCCCTGCCCCGTCACTGCCCGATTCGCAATCGCTGCGCATACGGCAATCGACGCATACATCCCAGTCGTCAAATCGATAATAGGCACGCCAACGCGTTGCGGGCCACCGCCGGGCGCATCATCGCGCTCGCCAGTGATGCTCATTAAACCGCCCATGCCTTGTGCCATAAAGTCGTAACCCGGACGGTCTTTTTCTGGCCCAGTCTGTCCAAAGCCAGTCACCGAACAGTAAATAATCGCGGGATTAATCGCTTTGATATCCTCGTAACCCAAACCATAGCGTGCCAAGTCGCCGACTTTATAGTTTTCAAAGATAACATCGACATTCTTTGCTAACTCGCGCACTAACTGCTGACCTTCTGGCTTAGACAAATCAATCGTGATCGATTTTTTACCGCGGTTTGCTGCACAAAAATAGGCCGATTCACGGGTGGTATTGCCCTCTTGATCCTTCAAAAAGGGCGGCGCAAAGGCACGCGAGTCGTCGCCCTTAATCGGGCGCTCAACCTTAATCACCTCGGCACCCAAATCCGCTAAGTTTTGTGCCGCCCACGGGGCTGCCAAGACGCGTGAAAGGTCGAGAACTTTGATGTGCGAGAGAGGGCCAGACATAAGAAAGGTTCCAATTTTGTGCCAAAAGCCGTATTGTAGAGGTTCAAACAGAAGCTCGGGAAAACTCGGGCCAGGAGACTCACTTGAAACGCTTGCTCGCAGCCTTATTACTCGCTCCCTGTCTGGCATTTGCCCAGACGTATCCGACCAAATCAGTGCGTATCGTTGTGCCCTTTCCGCCGGGCGGCGGCACCGACGTTGTTGCTCGTATTTTGGGACAAAAGCTGACCGAAACCTGGGGGCAGCAAGCCATCATTGAGAACAAAGCAGGCGCCAGCGGGAGCGTCGGTTCAGACCTCGTCGCAAAGTCGGCCGCAGACGGATACACCTTATTGCTGCAAGGCACACAGCACGCGATCAATCTGAGTCTGTATAAAAAGCTGCCCTATGACACGTTGAAGGATTTTGTTCCCGTTGCCTATTTAGCGATTGCGCCCTTTTTACTGATTGTGAATTCGGCCGTGCCCGCCAACTCTGTCACTGAACTGATTGCTTACATCAAAACACAACCTAACGGCCTGGATTATGGCTCGAGTGGGCCGGGCGGTGGGGCGCACTTGGCGGGTGAGATTTTTAAAACGATGGCTGGGGTGCAACTGCGTCATATTCCCTACAAAGGTGGCTCAATCGCCCTCACCGATCTATTAGGTGGTCAGATCCCCATGCTCTTTGATCCGATCCCGACCTCACTCAAACACGCAACCGGCGGGCGTATCAAAGTGTTGGCAATCTCAAGCGGCGAGCGCGTTGCCGCGGCACCCAATGTGCCGACGGTCTCCGAATCTGGCTTACCTGGCTTTGATGTCGTTTCGTGGTTTGGTCTCTACGCCCCGGTCGGAACGCCACCCGCGGTAGTCAATAAGCTCAACACCGATGTCAATCGGGCGTTGGCTTTACCCGATGTTCAAGAAAAATTTAAAGAGATGGGCTTTAGCACAAAGCCCATGAGCGCCTCAGAGTTTGACACGCATCTACGCGCTGAGATCGTGAAATTTGCAAAGGCGATCCAAGACTCAGGCGCAAAAATTGATGAGTGACCTTGCCTCAATACCGAGTGAGTGTATCGCCTCTCTTATTTTTTAGGTATGCGCCCCAGCATGAAGAACTCATCGTTGGGGCGCATTGAGGTCACATTCGCCATGCGGTTAGACATCCCAAAAAAACCTGTAATCGCAGTGATGTCCCAAATATCTTCATCATCAAAACCGTGCTCTCGCAGCAGGGCATAATCCTGATCGCCCACCGACTGGGAGTCTAGACACACCTTGACAGCAAAATCGAGCATCGCTTTTTGCCTTGGTGTAATGTCGGCCTTATGGTGGTTAACGGCGACCTGATCGGCCACCAACGGATTTTTTGCATAGATACGCAAAATTGCACCATGCGCCATCACACAGTACAAACAGTTGTTCTTTGCACTGGTCGTTGTCACGATCATTTCACGATCAGCTTTGGTCAGACTGCCGGTATCTTTCACCATCAGAGCATCGTGATAAGCAAAAAAGGCGCGAAATTCATCGGGCCTGCGCGACAGCACCAAAAACACATTGGGGACAAAGCCAGATTTCTCTTGCACTGCAAGAATTTTTTCTCTGATATCTGTTGGCAGATCGCTCAACTCGGGGATCGCAAAACGCGCGATGGGCTGAGCCTGGCTTTTTTGTGTAGCGTTAGTTTGCGAAACAGTAGTCATCGAGTTTCCATTTTTTAAAAATCAAGGCCCAGACGATTGCCAAGTTGAGTGACTCACCTGAGCAGCCGCTCAACGGTGAAGCCAGTTTAAAGCTTGGGAATCGCTTGGGCGTCAGCCACTAGTCAAGTTGCACACCCAGGCCCTTCACCAAGGAGCCCAGTCGGTCTGCTTCAGAAAGAATCAATGCTGCAAACTCTTGAGAGGAGCCAGCAACAATTTCACTGCCAATGCCTTCCCAGCGTTTTTTAAACTCAGGATCTGCAAAAATCTCATTCAAAGCCTTGTTGTATTTTTGAACAATCGCATCTGGCGTGCCGCTTGGTGCCACGATGCCATGCCAGGCGTAGTAATCAAACCCAGGCAACCCCGCTTCGTCCATCGTGGGCACATTGGGCAGAACAGGCGATCGCGTCTTGGTGGTGACCGCAATCGGATGCAACATGCCGCTATTAATATATTTGATTGAGCCAGCCATGATGTCGCACATACTAAAAATCTGACCACCAAGCAGATCATTAATGGCAGGCCCTGCGCCTTTGTAAGGTACGTGCTGCAGAGGCGCTCCGCTCATTTTTTTGATGATCTCTGGGCCAAGATGTTGCGGCGAGCCATTGCCTGCAGAACCGAAACTCACTTTTGTTGGATTAGCTTTCGCGTAGTCGATGTATTGCTGCAACGTTTTGATAGGAGAGTCAGCCTTGACCTCAAGCACCAACGGAAACTTCGAGATTTGAATAATTGGCGCAAAGTCTTTGATCGGGTCGTAATTTAAGTTTTTAAAAAGCGTTTGATTGACCGACATATTGCCGCTTGCTGCCAACAAAATGGTGTAGCCATCAGGCTTTGCACGCGCCACCATGCCGCTACCGATATTGCCGCTTGCCCCAGCCTTGTTTTCAACGACAACTGTGGTCCCAAGTTTGGTGGCTAAGGGCACCGACAATAGTCGCGCCATGATGTCAGTGGGCCCGCCTGGTGGATACGGTACTAAAAATGTGATTGGCTGCGTTGGCCATTTGTCTTGCGCGTGTGCAACGTAAGAGAAAACAGCAAACACAAGCAACAGCACAATATTTTTTACAAACTTCATCAATCACATCCTCAAAAAATCAACTACAAAAAAACAACGACAAAGCAAAATCGAGTGTACGAATTATCTCACTCACCAACGTTCAGTCGCCGGACGAAGATCCAATTCAAAGGTCCAGGCATCCGGACGTTGCTCATGCAACCAAAGGTACGCCTGAGCGATGCTCTCGGGTTCGACCAAACCCTGAGGGCCCAAGGCGGCTACCCGTTCAGGCTGAGTGGTGCGCACTCGCTCAGAATCGATCACGCCATCAACAACGATGTGTGCCACGTGCAGGCCTTGGGGGCCAAATTCGCGCGCCATGCTTTGAGCAAGCGCGCGTAGCGCAGCCTTGCCGCCCGCGAAGGCGCTAAAACCAACTCCGCCACGCAAGCTCGCCGTTGCACCTGTAAATAAAATCGTCCCACGACGCCTGGGTAGCATTGCACGTACAGCCTCTCGTCCCACTAAAAAACCCGCCATTGCGCACATTTCCCAAGTTTTAAAGTACTTTTGTGCAGTCATTTCTAGCAGTGGGAAACGCACATTGCCCCCCACGTTAAACACAACGACCTCAAGCGCGCCGACGTCTTGTTCAATCTTGTTGAATAACTGGATGACTTCATCCTCATGGCGGGCATCGAGGGTAAACGCCAAGGCGCGCCCCCCACATTCGTGAATCGCGTCGAGCAAGCCTTGACTTGCCTGAGGTGTTCGACGAGTGACACAGACGGTGTAACCAGCCCGAGCAAACTGCTTCGCAACCGCGCTTCCCGTGCCGTCACCGGCCCCGACGATTAAGCAAACTTTCTGGGGTAAACCACTGACGGCCGTGTCATTCATCTTAGGCTCTTGCTGTTGGGCGCGCCACCATTGCGCTGTACCAACGGGTTAATTCTTTAAGCTCTGGTGGAATCCGTGTGCCGGTCGCTTTGCCGACCAAGAATCCGCACTGCGCAACAATGTCGGCGATTGTGTAATGATCGGCAGCAATGAACTCTTTGCCAACAAGTTCTCGATCAAGCCACTCAAACGCCTCGAGTGCGCGGGCTTGATAAAACTCGCCACAAACAGGCTCTTGGGGCAACCGACCAATCCAATACTGACCTGTATGCCGAAAATGAGTAATGATGGGCATCACAATTTCAAACTCAATTCGGCGCGTCCACATCTCAATTTGCGCTTGCTCAAGAGCATTGCGACCAAAAAGCGGTTTCTCGGGATGTAGTGCTTCAAGATAGCGGCAAATCGCAATCGACTCGGTCAATAGCGTCCCATCATCAAGCTCAAGGACCGGTGTTTTACCAAGCGAGTTTTTGGCTAGAAACTCTGGCTGAAGGTTCTCGCGATTCAGACCGTCTACCTGCCGAGTCGGGATTGAGAGCCCTTTTTCAGCCAAAAATATGCGCACGCGGCGAGGGTTCATGGCACTGGTCATATCGTAGAGCAGCATGGGTAATCCCTTATCAAAAACTTACCTCGAATTCTAGTGGAAATGGGCAAGAGTGTCCTAAGCGTATTAACATGACATTTGAAAACGGTTAAGCAGCAAATGAAAGAAAGCCGAACAGCAGGTTTAGACCAATACGCTCAGAAGGTACTTTATGGCATTGAATTTTTTTCGACAAATGGCTCTTCTCTCCTGTGCCGTTTTGGGTTTGACAGTATCTGCACTCGTCAGCGCCCAAACCTGGCCCACCAAGCCCGTGCGAATCGTGTTGCAATTTCCGCCAGGCGGTTCAACCGACGTCGTGGCGCGTATTTTGGCCCAAACGATGACGGTATCCATAGGTCAACCTGTGGTGGTCGAAAACAAGCCTGGCGCCGATGGAGCCATTGCGGCCGAATATGTCTTGCGCTCTGAGCCTGATGGGCACACCTATTTTTTGGCGTCGAACACGCCAATGATGCAAGTCCCTTTACTAAAAAAGAATCCGCCTTACGACCCGATCAAAAACTTCACCCCCATTTCACTTGTTGGGCGTTATATCTATGTGCTGGTATCCAGTCCGTTGATTCCAGCCAATACCGCGGCTGAACTGATCGCTTACGGTCGTAACAACCCAGGCAAGCTCAATTACGGCAGCTATAGCGGCGTCACACAGCTCATGCATACCAAACTGAAAGACGACGCTAAGATGGACCTGAACCTAATCCCCTACAAAGGCGAAGGCCCCACCATCAATGATATTTTGGGCGGCCATGTCCAGTTAACGTTTGCGACACCCACAAGCACTCAAGCCCATATCAAAGAAGGCAAACTCAGAGCGCTCGCAATTTTGTTGCCTAAACGCTCGCCACTCATGCCCGAGATCCCCACGGCGGCTGAGGCCGGTGTTCCACCTCTGGGGGCCGATACATGGGCAGCTTTGTTTGGGCCCGCCAATATGTCACCCGCAATCGCAACACGCATGAGTGAAGCGCTGAACGCAGCAATGGCAAACCCAGAGGCACGCGAAAAAATTGCGCGACAGGGCTTTGATTTGGGCGGGTCAACGCCCGCAGAGCTTGCTGACTTTATGCAGGTGCAGTTAAAAGGCTGGGCAAAAGCCTTTGCCGATTCTGGCCTGAAACCTGAATAAGCAACGGCAGCACATTCATTGTCGCGCTGGGCAACGCACGGCGGAAAGTACAGAGGGGAGCGCAGCATGAAATACAGTTGGAAGTGCTGCGCGAAAATAGTTTCGGCACTCAACGTTGATCGCTAAGGGTGAGGTATGCAACGATTTTTTATTTTTCGTCTCTTTGCAATAATCGCACTTAGCATCGCCTGCAATGGGGTCAACGCACAAACCTGGCCCTCAAAAAACATTCGAATCGTGTTGCAGTTTCCACCGGGCGGGGCCACCGACGTGGTCGCACGAATTTTGGCCCAACACCTTACTGGGTCGCTTGGCCAAACTGTCATCGTCGAAAACAAGCCTGGTGCCGATGGGCAGATCGCCGCTGAATACGTGATGCGCGCTGAGCCCGATGGCCACACCTTTTTCATGGCCTCAAATACCCCCATGATGCAGGTGCCCTTACTCAAAAAGAATCCTCCTTACGATCCGCTCACAAGCTTTACCCCGGTGGCCTTGGTCGGGCGCTATATCTACGTGATGGTCGCTAATTCGAAACTCCCCTTTAAGACATATCCTGAGTTGGTCGCCTATGGAAAAGCAAATCCGGGCAAACTTAACTTCGGCAGCCACAGCGGTGTCACGCAATTGATGTTTAGCCGGATCTCGAAACAACAAGATATCCAAATGAATTTAATCCCCTACAAAGGAGAGGCACCAAACGTCAATGATGTGTTGGGTGGGCATGTGCAATTCACTTTAGTATCGACAATCAGTACCATGCAACACATTAACGACGGCAAGCTCACAGCAATCGCCGTGATGCTCAACAAGCGACTTTCACTCTTGCCCGAGGTACCAATTTTTGCCGAAGCTGGGCTCCCGTCGTTAGGCGCTGAGAGTTGGGCTGCGCTGTTTGGTCCAGCCAAATTGCCTCCAGAGATCGCAACTCGAATGAGCGCTGCAGTTAGCGCCGCCATTGCCGACCCCGAATCACGCGCACGCATTGAACGACAAGGGTTTGATCTGGCGGGCTCAACGCCTGCAGAACTAAATGCCTACATGGTTGGGCAACTCAAAGACTGGAAGCAGGCTTTTAACGATGTTGGCTTAAAGCCCGAGTAGTCGCCTTGACAACTCGAGCCGAACGCCGAATCAACAGCAATTCAAGATACGGCTCGCCTCAGGTCGCTCGAAGCTGTATAGGCCGCTCAAACCGTGTAAGTCGCGCCACCGTCAACCGGGATAATCGCGCCGGTCACATGTCTTGACTGATCCGAGAGCAGCCAAAGCGTCGCCTCGGCGACATCCTCTGGGGTGCCAGGTCGGTTAAACGTCTGAGCGCTTCTATCCGACATTGACCCAGTTGATTTCATCATTGCATCAAGGCGATCTGAAGCAATTGGGCCCGGGGCGACGGTATTGACCCGAATGCCAAAAGGCAAGAAGGCATCAGCGACGCCTTTGTCCAGCAAGTTCACTGCCGCATTCGCACAGCCCCCGGGAAGATGTGTCGCCGTAGGTTGCTTGCCGCCCCGACCCGACATATTCACAATGACGCCCTGTTTGCGTTCTGACATTGCAGGTAACACGGCACGCATCGTGCGCACATAGCCTAGTAATTTAGAGTTCAATACTTCCATCCAAACATCGTCATCTAAGCTCATCAGCGGACCAAAATCCGAAATCGAGGTTGAATTCACCAGCCCATCAATTTGACCGTATTGAGACAAAATCGTTTGCGCAGCTTCGTCGACATTTTTACGACTCTTGATGTCAACAACAAGGGTTTGCGCCCGCCCACCAGCCTCAATAATTTGTGCCGTTAAAGCCTCGAGCTTGGCCACTGAACGGGCTGACACCACTGCAATCGCGCCTTCACTTGCAACACGCCGAGCGATCGCGGCACCAATCGCGCCAGACGCCCCAACCACCCAGACCACCCGATTTTCTAATAATTTTGTCATCTCTATGCCTAATGTTTGATGTCCCTCATCGTGTAATAATAAAGCATGAGAAAGGCCTTAATCGTTTTCACACTAGAGCCTACACGGAGACCCGCAGCATGACCACAATCGGCACTGTTACTGAAGCGTTCAATAACCGTCGCGAACGCCCCATTCGTTCGGCACCTGGTGTGCCTGGTGGTCATATTTTCAGAAGTGATTTGATTCCTGAAACAGGCGATGCTGAGTCTGACACACCAAACTGCAAACTCATCGAACAGCAGCCTCATGGAGTACTACAGTCACACTTTCATATCGTTGACCAGTTTCAGATCGTGGTGGCGGGTGATGGCTTGATAGGCAGACATCAAGTCGGCCCCTACACCGTACATTTTGCTGCAAAGCATACAGGCTATGGACCGATCACCGCGAACGAACATGGTTTGCATTACATGGTGTTTAGATTGGGCAAAGACGCAGGCGCCGGGTATTTACCTGAACAACGTGGTGACATGAAAGACGTGCCAAGACGCCATGTGATGGGCATACCCACAGGTTGTTTAAACGATGCTGAGCGTGCTGCTTTAGCAGGTACCCTCGAGCACCACGCGATTGCCATGCAGCCCGATGGCTTGCTTGCCACAATCTATCAAGCACCTGCTCACCAACATATTGTGTGTTCAGATCCAGCTTCAGGACGCGGTCAATTTATTTATATCGCCTCGGGGTCTGCAAAATTTAATGACCAAGCCCGCGAAGCGGGGACTGCGATTTTTATCGCTGCAACCGACCCAGCCGCCACACTCACAACCGGGCCCTTAGGTGCCGAGATTTTAGTGATGCAGTTTCCGCAAGCAAACAGCTAGCTCATCAAATCGACAACCAAGCAACGCAGTGCGCCGATGACTCGCGCGCACTGCGCTCTTGAGGATGACGACTGCAATCGCCCTTACTGCGCCAACTGAAGATTAAATTGCTTGGCGACGCGTTGCCATTTTTCAAGCTCGGCACGCCTAAAAATATCAAGTTCTTCAGGAGTCGAAGCAATGATCTCGCCATTAAACTCTCCGATACGGGCGATCACCGTCGGTTGCTTTAACGCGCTCACAAACGCTTGATTCAAGCGTTGAATGATTGCAGGTGGGGTGCCTGCAGGTGCATACACTGCGTTCCATTCATAGCTTGCATAGCCAAGGACTCCCGTTTCTGCAATCGTTGGAATATCAGGGAACGCCGCGGTACGCTTGTCGCTGCCGACAGCGATCACTCGTAATTTACCGGCACGCACGTGGGGCAAAGAGACACCAATCGTCGAAAACATCATTGTGACCTGCCCAGACATCACATCCATGACACCAGCAGAACCGCCCTTGTAATGCACGGCTTCGAGCTGTGTGCCGGTCAAGGCATTAAAGAGTACCCCAGCTAAATGTTGTGCACCACCCGGGCCAGATGAGGCGTAATACAAAAGCGGATCTTTTTGCTTACCGAGTCGAATGAGATCTGCAACAGTTTTAATCTCGTTATCGGCACGCACAACCAAGATATTAGGAACCCTTTGCACATACACAATCGGAGCGAAATCCTTTAATGTGTCAAACAGCATCTTTGGCTGCACAGCAGGATTTTGCGCATGATTGGCCGCATCGAGCATAAGCGTATAGCCGTCTGGCGCTGCCTTTGCAACGCTGGCTCCGCCAATCATTCCGCCCGCCCCACCGCGATTTTCGACAACGACATTTTGACCTAACTCTTTGGCCACTTCGGGCGCCAACAAGCGCGCGACTAAGTCTGCCGTGCCTCCCGGCGGATAGGTCACGACCAGCGTAATCGGACGCTCAGGATAGGCGGCGATCACCGTGCTCATTCCTGAGATCAACCAAAGAAAGATCACACTTAACAGATGCCTGATCAGGATATTCTTTTGGGGCATGACAGTCTCCACAGTTCACTCACTCAGGGGCTCGTCTTGATCGCGACTTGAGCGCGATTTGAGCGACGTCCATATTTTCGAGCTTAAGCTTACTATGGAACCCGACAGGTGTCCCGATCCTCGGTTCGTGGACGAACCATCCGGAGCAGTGTTAGCCTAGGCTATCATTATCGATGACATGCTTGCGCCGTAACAGGTGATGTTTGACGTACATGTCGCTCAACCTTAATTTCACGACTATTTCTTCACCACCATTTTGGTCGTACAAGAGACATATGACGGATATTGCGACAGACGCTATAGGGCTCGCTCAACTTCAGGCACGGCTTGAACAAGACCTCGCTTGGCTTGAGCTCCCGGCTAAACGTTGGGTAGTCGCGCGCGAGCTTGAAGGCGCAGCTGTGCTTGAAGTGGCGGTGATTGGCGGCGGCATGGCAGGCATGGCCGCTGCCGCGTCATTAACGCTCAGCGGTATACAAGCGGTGATTTTTGATCGCGCACCTGTTGGGTACGAAGGCCCTTGGGTGACCACCGCCCGTATGCAAACCTTGCGCTCGCCCAAGCAACTGACGGGGCCAGCCTTAGGCCTACCTGCCCTGACTTTTCGCGCCTGGTTCGAGGCACAGTTCGGCTTACAAGCATGGGCCGATCTAGACAAAATTCCACGTACGCAATGGATGGACTATCTGCGCTGGTATCGCCAGGCGTTAAAACTCGATGTGCGCAACGAGCACCATGTCACAAATATCGAGCCGCGCGCCGATGGGTTAGTACGCTTAACCATGAACACCCCAAGCGGTGAGCAAGCCCTATACGCGCGTCGCGTGGTACTCGCGACCGGGCGCGATGGTTTAGGTGGCGCTTACGTGCCCGAGATTGCTGCTGACCTGCCCCGCACCCGTTGGGCGCACTCTTCAGATACGCTCGATTACTCAACGTTAGCTGGCAAACGCGTTGGCGTAGTGGGTGCAGGTGCCTCTGCGATGGATAGTGCAGCGACCGCCCTTGAAGCCGGAGCCAAGAGCGTTGACCTATTAATCCGCCGTACAGATTTACCTCGCATTAATAAAGGCAAAGGTGCTGGCAATGCGGGGATGGTGATCGGCTTCGTGGATTTGCCCGAGCAATGGAAATGGAGGATCAGACATTATCTTGGCGTTGAACAAGTCCCGGCCCCAAGGGGGAGCACCTTACGGGTATCAAAGCACCCGAATGCTTACTTTAATTTTGGCTGTTCTCTTGAGTCGATCTCAGTCAACGGCAACACGTTGACGGTGCACACGCCACAGGGTACGTTCGAACTCGACTTTTTGATTTTCTCAACAGGCTTCAAAATCGATTGGTGGACGCGCCCCGAGTACGCCAGCATCGCGCCCTTCGTACTAAGCTGGAAACATCGTCAAGCAGCGATAAACAAACCGGCGAGTCAAGAGATGCTCGACTCGCCCGATCTGGGTACAGCTTTTGAGTTCAAAGAAATCACACCTGGTGCCTGCCCAGGGCTCTCAAGCATCCATTGCTTTTGCTACCCCGCAGCGTTATCACACGGCACAGTTTCTGGTGATATTCCAGCGATTAGCGAAGGTGCTAAACGCCTGTCTGCTGGCATTGCCAGTTTGTTTTACCGAGAAGACATTGCAGAACATTTTCACCGAATGGAGCTTTATGATGACGCCGAGTTGCTAGGCGACGAGTGGACGCCGGCCGCTAAGCGTGCGACAAACTGCTGAACGAGACTCAAACAGCCAAGCGACATACAAACAGCTGAACGAGACTCAAATACCCAAGCAACATACGAACAACATACGAACAACTGAACAAAACCTAAATCACTAAGCGAAACACAAACGAACTGAGACACGAGCTTCTATGACAACACATCCATCTTCTGACACGATTGATCGCCTGGTTGGGCTGACACCAGAGCTTGGCACGTTTGCAGTGCGACATCAGCGCGATAAAGTTGTCGCCGCAACACAAAAAAGCGAGGAAGGCTTATTTGACCCTGCGTTGCCTGGCCTCACACTCGCTGAACGCCTGCTGGTTGCCTTGCTTGCCTGTACGCTCACGCCCTCGGCGCTGTGCGCGGCTGAATACCGCCAAAGACTCGTAGACTTGAACGTTGAGCAGAAGCTGATTGATCACATTTCAAGCGGTGCCCTCGAGCAACTCACCGACTCTCGCTTGCGTGCCATTCTGACCTTCACGCACACTTTGATTACAGATCCCGTCAAAGCCGATCAAGCCGCACTCAAAGCCTTGCCGCAGGCAGGGCTTTCAACACCCGAGGTTGTGACCTTGGCTCAACTCATCGCTTTTGTGTCGTATCAAGTGCGAGTTGTCGCGGGGCTCAGAGCCATGAAACTGCTGGAGCAACAGGCATGAGCGAACTAATAGAAATCAAGGGATTCACCAACGCAACCTTAGGTTGGAAAGCGTGGCTCGACGTGGTGAGCCTTGACTCAGCCACACCCGAGCAAATCGCCGTGCTCGAAGAAAGCCATCCTAAAGCCAAGGTCTCTGACTACTATTTATTCTTAGTGCATCAGCCGGAAGTGCTCAAGCAGCGCTCGGTGGCCTTTAATGCCATCATGTATGCGCCAGGCGGGATGCCGCGTGCAGAGCGTGAACTCGGCGCCACAGTGGTGTCTCGCATCAATGGCTGCGTCTACTGCGCCTCGGTTCATGCGCAACGCTTTGAGCAGCTCGCTAAACGCACAGATG
>CALFXX010000058.1 GCA_937952975.1 uncultured Alcaligenaceae bacterium | reverse complement strand
ATGTGCAACCCTTTGCTGCCCGCCTTGAGTTTGTGTGGCGTGCGTTGGCCGGGCCCGCATTAGCAGAGTCTGCGGCCGATTTGCAAGATGCCGAGAGCGTGTTTGAACTCATCGAGCGTCTGGCACCCTATGGTGCGCTTCAGATAGACGAACTGCAGGAGCGTTTAAAAAAGCTCTATGCTGCGCCTGATCCGCATGACAGAGCGGTTGAAATAATGACGATGCACAAGTGCAAAGGCCTTCAGTTTGAAACGGTCATTTTGTATGGCTTGCAGCGTGGCCCAGCGTCCGATCGGGCACCTCTGTTGCGCTTTGAACAGGTCGCCTCAAAGCTGCTGTTGGGGCCTATTAAGGCCCGTGCCAGTGATGAGCAGGATCCGATCGCGAAGTATCTCGCTCAGCGTGAAAAGCGTCGCGGCGAGTTTGAAATCGATCGTCTCTTATATGTTGCTGCAACGCGCGCCAAGCAGGTTCTGCACCTTGTTGCAGATTTCAGTGTGTCAAAGAAAAGTCTCGCGGTCGCCGAACCTACCAAAGGTAGCTTGCTTGAGCGTTTGTGGTCTGGCTGGAGCAGAGAATCGCTTGCGCCGGTTTTGACGCGTCCCGAACAGGAGTCGGCAGCGACGCCTTATTATCGCGCTGCTGCTTTAATTCGCCGTGCGGACATATCGCCGTTGGTGACCTCGGTGGTATCGCCCGCCGCAGAGGCCTCGACTGCGCCCGCGCTTGCAGCGCCCGCCTTTAATCCCGCTTTTGTTTGGCCCGCAGTGAAGTCCCATGAGCGCGTGCTCGGTACGTTGATTCACGGGTGGTTGGATCATCTGGGTCGCCAAGGGGCAGCGCAGTGGTCACAGCGAAAGTTGCATGACCAGCGCAAACGTATTGAACGCCAATGTATTCAGGCTGGCCTGCCTGCGCCCGAGGTGTCCAGCGCCGTGCACGAGGTGCTCGAGACGCTTTGCGCGATGCTCGAGCATGAACGCGGTCAAAAGCTGCTTTCAGAGGTTGGAGCACGTCGTGAGTGGGCGCTGCTCGACGATTCGGGCAGGGTGTCGGTTGTGGATTTAGCGTTACAAGACGAGCGAGGGTGGCTGATCGTTGATTACAAAACGGGTCGCCCGATGGCCGCTGAAACCCCTGAGACGTTTGGTCAGCGCATGCTTGCACGTTACGCCAAACAGTTACAAGGTTACTGCGATCAGGTCACCGGATTAGACGGTCGGTCGGCGCGCGCCGCACTTTATTTTCCCCGAGATGATCTTTGGTTTGAGTACGAGCCGCAAGTGAACGGCAAGCCCTGCTAGAATGGAGTTTGGCGGGCCCCTTCGCATGGTTCGGCGGCAAATCTGGTCAGGTCGGGAACGAAGCAGCCATAGTCGTGCAGAAACAGTGCCGAAGTCAGGCTCGCCTCTTTCGCCTTGTCAGTGCGTTATCGCTGCCGTTTGCACTCGCGCTTCGATGGTTTTGTTGGTAATTTTTGTCAGTAAACCGCATATTTCATGACTTATCTGGTCCTTGCGCGCAAATGGCGTCCTCGTTCGTTTGACACTTTGGTCGGTCAAGATCACGTTGTCCGAGCCCTGACGCACGCACTCACCACACAACGTTTACATCACGCTTGGTTGTTTACCGGGACCCGAGGGGTCGGTAAAACAACCCTGTCGCGTATTTTGGCTAAAGCGCTGAATTGCGAAACCGGAATCACAGCAACGCCTTGCGGGGTGTGCCAAGCGTGTACACAAATCGATGAAGGGCGCTTTGTTGACTACTTAGAGCTCGATGCGGCTTCTAATCGTGGCGTTGAAGAGATGACGCAGCTGCTTGAGCAGGCTGTTTACTCGCCAAGCGTTGGTCGCTTCAAGGTCTACATGATTGACGAGGTGCACATGCTGACCGGGCACGCGTTTAACGCGATGCTCAAAACGCTCGAAGAGCCGCCGGCACATGTCAAATTCATTTTGGCAACGACCGATCCTCAAAAAATACCAGTGACTGTCCTGTCACGTTGTTTGCAATTCAATCTTAAGCAGATGCCTGGTGACGCAATTGTCGGTCACCTCGAACAGGTGTTGGGCGCAGAAGAGATTGGTTTTGAAGTGCCTGCTCTACGCTTATTGGGTCAAGCTGCCTCGGGTTCGATGCGCGACGCGCTATCGCTGACAGATCAGGCCATTGCCTATAGCGCGGGCAACCTGACCGAAGAAGCAGTGCGTGGCATGTTGGGTACGATCGATCAGCGCCATTTAGTACGTTTGCTTGACGCTTTGCAGGTCGGTCAGGCCAGTGCGGTGCTTGAGATCGCCGATGAACTCGCGACGCGAGGGCTGTCTTACCGCGCTGCGCTCGCTGACTTAGCGATCTTGTTATCGCGTGTTGCGATCGTGCAGCGAGTGGCACAGGCGATTGACGATGCCGACCCGCTGGCAATAGATATCAAACGTCTTGCTAGTTCGTTACAGCCCGATGCGGTGCAACTGTTTTATACGGTAGCGGTGCATAGCCGCTCTGAATTAGCCATTGCGCCTGATGAGTACGCTGGCTTTGTGATGGCCTGCCTGCGGATGCTTTCACTGTCAGGTGCCGCGGGCGGAGCGCAACAACCTGTCGTACCGCAAACGACGCAGCCTGCACAAACGCCTTCGGCGTCGGTGGGCGCGACTGCGGCTACGACTGCGACTCAACCAAAGCCAGTTCTGCCGCACACAGCGCTTACCGCTGGTCAAGCGCCCGTCACCCCAACAAGTACTAGGCAGTCAACTGCAACGCAATCAACCGCACCGCAACGAGCCGCATCGCAACGAGCCGCAACGTCACCAGTCGCACCGCAATCAGTTCCGATACCGGCTGGCGCAGCTCAGCCGATTGCTGCCCAGCCGATTGCCGCACAACCCACTACGGCCAGCGTTGCTCCCGGGTCAAACAATCCAGCAACGGATCTTGATGATTCAGAGCCCCCCTACCTCGAGGTTGAGCCCGAATATTTTTCAGGCAACGATATCGATTACGGTTCTGAGCCTGTCTTTGATCAGGCTGATGATGCGCAATTCGCTCAGGCGCCAGCTGCGCCGGTGTCTGACACAATTGTTTTGCCCGAGCCTTGGGCCGGCTTCTCAGCCAAACTTCCGCTTTCTGGCATGGCAGCACAATTAGCGCGGCAATCTGAATGGGTGGCGGTGTCGGGCCGTGCGATCACGCTGCGCGTGGCCTCGAAGGCCTTGGCTGAAGGTGCTCATGCTGATCGGTTACGTGCTGTGTTGACCGAATACTTCGGTTTTGTCGTGCAAGTACATTTTGAAATTGGGGCAGGTCAGGGGCAGTCAGCCCATGCTGTCGATCTGGCCGCGCAAGCGGCTCGGCAACAGGCTGCTGAACACTCGGTCACGATCGATCCCTTTGTGCAGGCACTGATGAAAGATTTTGGTGCCCAGGTCGTGCCTGGGTCGATTCGGCCAGGTCACGCGGCAATGTGAGTTTTTTTTAAAAGCTCAAATCATGATGGGCACACCCTCAAAGATTCATTCTTCAACATTTATTCAATCATTTCAGGACATCTCATTATGATGAAAGGACAGATTGCAGGTTTGATGCGTCAAGCGCAACAAATGCAAGAAAATATGAAAAAGGCGCAGGATGCTTTAGCCGAAATTTTGGTTGAAGGTGCTGCGGGTGGCAATCTGGTTAAGGTGACGATGACTTGCCGTCACGATGTGAAGCGCGTCACGATTGATCCAAGTTTGCTGGCAGATGATAAAGATATGCTCGAGGACTTGGTTGCGGCCGCGTTTAATGATGCTTTGCGTAAAGCTGAGGTAACGTCTTCAGAAAAAATGGCTGGCGTCACCGCAGGTATGCCCTTACCCCCCGGGATGAAGCTACCTTTCTAATGAGCGCTTCGTCTTCTGAGCCGCAGCCGCTCTTAGCCTTGGTCGAGGCGTTGCGCCGGTTGCCTGGCGTGGGCGTTCGTACGGCAAGGCGAATGGCCTATCACTTGTTGCAGCACGATCTGAAGGCCGCACAGCAACTTGGGCAGGCGCTGACAGATGCGGTGCAGCGCCTCCAGCATTGCGAATTATGTAACGGGTTCACTGAAACACCCGTGTGTGCAACCTGCAAACACGATGAGCGCGACACCACGTTGCTGTGCATCGTAGAGACGCCCGCAGATCAAAATTCGATTGAAGCGACGCATGGTTACCAGGGGTTGTATTACGTCTTAATGGGTAGCTTAGCGCCACTTGAGGGCAGAGGCCCTGACGAACTCGATTTTGATCGAGTCCTTGCACGCGCGACTGATGGCGTTGTGCAAGAGGTCATCCTTGCTACTAACTTCACAGCCGAGGGTGAGACAACTGCGCACTACCTCGCCGAGGCCCTGCGCGCCAAGGGTATTAAAGTGACAAGGCTAGCCCGCGGTGTGCCAGCCGGTAGCGAAATCGAATACGTCGATGCAGGCACCGTTGCCTGGGCGTTGTTAGAGCGCAAACCGACTTGAATTTTTTGTATTGATATCGGCTTGCTGCTGACCACACTTCAGGGCGATTTCGTGGTTGCGACTCGTCTTGAATCAGCCTAAAAACGAAGCATTTGCGGGTAAACTCCGAGTCGCGCAAGGTCGGTGCTATGCTTAAATAGATCATCAAAAAAATATCACGAGAGACGCTCATGTCGATTTCACGCCGTCAATGGATTCAGTTCGCCGGTACAGCCGGATTGTTGTCTGCTGCACCATCATTGGTGCTTGCTCAAAAACTTGAAAAAACCAGTGTTCATATCGCTGTGGGTGGTAAGGTCGGCACCTATTACCAAGCCTTAACGATTGCCGAGCAGTTGGGCTATTTCAAAGACGAAGGCTTGGATGTCAAGATCTCGGATTTTGCGGGCGGCTCAAAATCTTTGCAGGCGGTTGTAGGGGGTAGCGCTGATGTGGTGTCAGGCGCCTACGAGCACACCATCAACTTGCAGTCCAAGGGGCAGTTTTTTCGTTGCGTTGTTTTGCAAGGTCGTTCCCCAATGATTACTCTTGGCGTTTCGAAAAGGAACTTGCCAAATTTCAAGGCGGCGGCTGATTTGCGCGGCAAAAAAATCGGTGTGACCGCGCCTGGTTCATCAACGAGCATGATCGCTAGCTTTTATTTAGCCAAGCACGGCCTTAAGCCGACTGACGTTTCTTTCATTGGTGTTGGGGCGGGTGCGGGCGCGATCTCGGCGGTACGCGAGGGTCACATTGATGCGCTGTCAAATATTGACCCTGTGATCACTACGCTCGAAGAAGCAAACGACATCCTGACCGTTGTGGATACCCGTCGCTTAAAGGACACGCAAGACATCTTTGGTGGCAACATGCCGGCAGGCAGTCTCTATCTGCCGCAATCCTATATTGATGCGAATCCCAAAACAGTACAAGCGCTAGTCAATGCGATTGTGCGCGCCGATAAGTGGATTATCAAAGCAGGTCCTGAAGGGGTTACAAAGGCAGTGCCTGCCAGTTACCTGCAAGGTAAACCAGAGATTTACGCCAAAGCCGTTGAAAAGTGTCTTGAGGCAATTTCGCCGGATGGCATGATCCCAGAAGACGGGCCAACAACCGCCTTGAAGGCCTTGGCTGCTTATAGCGCTGACATACGCGATGCCAAAATTGATCTCGCAAAAACCTGGACCAATGATTTCACTCGCCGCGCCAACGAAAAGTACCCTGAGGTCAAGGTCTAAGTTGATGACAGCCTCTGAAGCACCCGCGCTATTGCTCAAAGACATCACGTGTACCTTTGTGTCGCGTGATGATCCTACTCAACGCTACACGGCAGTGGCCAACAGCACGCTCGCGGTTGCGCCTGGTGAATTCGTGTCCGTTGTTGGCCCGACCGGTTGCGGTAAATCGACTTTATTGAACATTGCGGCGGGGCTTCTTGCGCCATCTAGCGGCTTGGTCGAGTCTTTTGGCGCAAGCTTAAATGGCATCAACAAACGCGCGGGATACATGTTTCAAGGCGAGGCCTTGCTGCCGTGGCGTTCGGCACTTGATAACGTCGTTGCAGGTCTTGAGTTTGCGGGTGTCGAGCGCGCACAGGCCTGTGAGCAGGGGCGTGAGTGGATGAAGCGTGTGGGTTTAAGCGGTTTTGAAGATCGCTATCCACATCAAATGTCTGGCGGTATGCGCAAGCGTACGATGTTGGCGCAAACCTTGATCCGTGACCCCGACATTATCTTGATGGACGAGCCTTTTTCGGCGCTCGATATTCAAACCCGTCAGTTAATGGAAAACGAAGTGCTTGAGTTGTGGATGGCCAAGCGCAAAGCGGTGCTGTTCATCACGCATGACCTTGACGAAGCGATTGCGATGAGCGATCGCGTGGTGGTGTTGTCTGCTGGGCCCGGCACGCACCCAATCGGTGAGTTTGTGATTGACTTGCCGCGTCCACGTGATGTTGCAGAAGTGCGTATGCAACCGCGTTTTGTTGAACTGCATGCCGCGATTTGGGCGGTGCTGCGCGACGAAGTCCTCAAGGGCTACGCCCAGCAAAAGCGAGCTTGATATGTTGAATTTTTTAAAGCCCACTTCAAAGTTATCACTGCGTGTCTGGCAGATTGGCATTCTGATTTTGATCATTGGTGGCTGGCAGCTCGCTTCGGCTGATCCCAAAATCGCGTTCTTTTTTGGCAAGCCTCTTGGTGTCTGGGGTAGGATTTGGGATTGGTTTGTCGCCAACGGTGATATTTACTCTCATCTCGGTATTACTTTAACCGAGACAGTTTTAGCGTTCTTCATCGGTACCACCTCGGGCTTAGGTATGGGCTTGTGGTTGGGCCTGTCGCCGATGGCGAGCAACATTCTTGATCCTTACATCAAAGCGCTGAACTCAATGCCTCGTGTGATTTTGGCGCCGATTTTTGCCATGTGGTTTGGCTTGGGGATTTGGTCAAAAGTGGCGTTGGCCGTCACGCTGGTGTTTTTTATTGTGTTCTTTAACGTTTACCAAGGCGTGCGCGAGGTGAGCCCCACCTTGCTCGACAACGCGCGCATGCTCGGCGCTGATCGCAAACAGTTGCTCAGGCAAGTGTATCTGCCCAGCGCCACCAGTTGGGTGTTTTCAAGCCTGCATACCTCGGTGGGTTTGGCGTTTGTGGGGGCTGTGGTGGGCGAGTATTTAGGCTCTGCCGCCGGCGTTGGTTATTTGATTTTGCAAGCTGAAGGTACGCTTGATGTGAACACCGTGATTGCCGGTATCTTTGTGCTGACGGCCTGCGCACTGGTGTTGGATTCGATCGTCGGTATCATCGAAAAACGCCTCATGCGCTGGCAGCCTAAATCGGGCGAAACTGAAAAGCTTTGAAGTTTCAGTTGATGTCTTGACGAAAGGTCAGCCCGAGGCGTTTGCGCCTAACGCTGCGCCTCAATCAACGCATCAAGCTTACGCGCGTCAGTCACAAACGCGCGAATTCCTTCAGACAACTTCTCGCTTGCCATCGCATCCTCGTTCAGCAAAAAGCGAAACGCCTGCTCACCTGTTGGCAAGCGTTCTGGAGCGTTGGCTTTTGCATAGGCGGCTGTGAGGCAGGGGCTGACCTCACCCTGTGTATCACTCAGATTTGCTAACAAGTCGGGGCTGATCGTTAATAAATCGCAACCGGCAAGCGCCAAAATCTGCCCAGTATTTCTAAAGCTCGCGCCCATGATTTCAGTCGCGATACCAAAACTCTTGTAGTAACTGTAGATTGTTGAGACTGACAGCACGCCCGGGTCGTTGACACCGCTGTTTGCAGCTTCGTTCCAGTTGCTACCTTGCTGCTTCTTGTGCCAGTCGTAGATGCGGCCAACAAAGGGCGAAATTAACTGCACCCGCGCATCGGCGCACTCAACGGCTTGCACCAACGAGAACAACAGAGTCAGATTGCAGTGAATACCCTCGGCTTCTAGCGCACGGGCGGCCTGGATACCTTCATAGGTTGCGGCGATTTTGATGAGGATGCGATCGCGGCCAAAACCGGCAGCCTGGTACAGAGAAATTAACTGGCGGGCACGTTCGATCGTGGCTGTCGTGTCAAACGATAGTCGCGCATCCACTTCGGTTGACACGCGACCAGGTACGATATTAAGGATTTCTTTCCCAAAAGACACCAGCAACTGGTCAACCAGGTCACTTGTTGGTGCCTTGGGATTGGCCTTCACGCAGCGTTCAAGCATAGGGCGGTAGGCGTCCTGTTGCACTGCTTTTAGGATCAATGAGGGGTTGGTGGTGGCATCGGTGGGTAGATAACGTCGCATGCTCTCGAAGTCACCCGTATCGGCAACAACGGTTGTTTGGGTGCGAAGGGAGTCGAGAAGGCTGGGCATCAGTTATACTTCCAAGGTTTGCTTACTAATTTTTAACGCTGGGGTTGATTGTGCTGCCGAATATATTTGATGAACTACGAGCCAAGCAAAACGCCCCCCAGTCAAAGCGTGCTAACGCAATTCTAGCGCTCGCCGACGGAACCGTCTTCAAAGGCGTTTCAATCGGGGCTGAGGGCCAGACTGTCGCCGAGGTCGTATTTAATACGGCCATGACCGGCTACCAAGAAATTCTTACAGATCCAAGTTATAGCGGTCAGATTGTTACCTTAACGTACCCGCATATCGGCAATACAGGGGTCAACCTCGAAGACGTCGAATCCACCAAAATTCACGCAGCCGGCTTAATTGTGCGCAACTGCCCAGAGCTGTTGTCCAATTTTCGGTCGACGCAGTCTTTGCCCGACTATCTGAAAGCGCAAGGTATTGTCGCAATCGCCGAAATTGATACCCGCAAGCTCACCCGTATTTTGCGAGAGGGTGGTGCGCAAGGCGGCTGTATTTTGGTCGGTGACGATGCAGACCAGGCCCTAAAGCTTGCAGCCAAGTTTCCGGGCATGTCTGGGCAAGATTTGGCCAAAGTGGTTTCTGCTACTAAACAGGCTAACTGGACAGAATCGACCTGGCAGCTTGGTCAAGGTTTTGGCCAAAACAACAGCCAACTGCCTCATGTGGTGGCCTACGACTTTGGCGTCAAATCCAACATCTTGCGTTTGATGGCCGAGCGCGGTTGCCGCATCACGGTGGTGCCAGCGCAAACGACGGCCGATGAGGTCTTCAAACTCAAGCCTGACGGCGTATTTTTGTCTAATGGGCCTGGCGATCCAGATCCATGCGATTACGCGATTGCCGCGACCAAAGTGTTTCTCGAGCGTAAGTTGCCCACCTTTGGCATCTGTTTAGGGCACCAAATTATGGGCTTAGCCCTTGGCGCCAAGACCATTAAGATGAAAACAGGCCATCACGGCTCCAACCATCCAGTACAACACCTGGCTTCGGGTCGCGTCTTCATCACGGCGCAAAACCATGGCTTTGCGGTTGATGCGCAAACCTTACCGGCCAATGCCCGTGCCACACACGTTTCGCTATTTGATGGCACCTTGCAGGGCTTTGAGTTAACCGACCGCCCAGCGTTTTGTTTTCAAGGGCACCCCGAAGCAAGCCCTGGGCCGCATGACATCGTTGTCTTGTTCGATCAATTCATGAGCCTGATGGCCAGCAACAAATAAAGAGTCACCATGCCCAAGCGTACCGACCTAAAAACTATTCTGATTATTGGCGCTGGCCCCATTGTGATTGGGCAAGCCTGCGAATTTGACTACTCTGGCGCACAGGCCTGCAAAGCCTTGAAGGCAGAGGGCTATCGCACGGTGCTGGTCAACAGCAACCCCGCCACCATCATGACCGACCCAGAAACCGCCGATGTCACGTACGTCGAGCCTATTACCTGGCAAGTCGTTGAAAAGATCATCGAAAAAGAACGCCCTGATGCTGTGCTGCCCACGATGGGCGGTCAAACGGCATTAAATTGCGCGCTTGATCTCGATAAGCATGGCGTACTTAAAAAATACAACGTTGAACTGATCGGTGCGAACGCGCATGCGATCGAAAAAGCTGAAGATCGACAAAAGTTTAAAGTCGCCATGACCGCGATTGGTCTTGAATCTGCCAAATCAGGTGTGGCGCACTCGCTCGAAGAGGCTTGGGACGTTCAGCGCCGTATTGGCGCCGAGATCGGCACGTCGGGCTTTCCCGCAGTGATTCGCCCAAGCTTTACCCTCGGCGGTAGCGGCGGCGGTATTGCCTATAACGCTGAAGAGTTCGAAACCATTTGTCGTCGAGGCCTTGAGGCCTCACCCACCAACGAGCTCCTCATCGAAGAGTCTTTGCTCGGCTGGAAAGAGTACGAAATGGAAGTCGTGCGCGACAGTGCTGATAACTGCATTATCGTTTGCTCGATCGAAAACTTAGATCCAATGGGTGTGCATACTGGTGACTCGATCACGGTGGCGCCCGCTCAAACGCTGACTGATAAAGAATATCAAATCATGCGTAACGCTTCGATCGCGGTCTTGCGCGAGATTGGCGTTGATACCGGTGGTTCAAATGTGCAGTTTGCAGTCAACCCGCACAATGGCCGGATGATTGTCATTGAGATGAATCCGCGTGTGTCGCGTTCGTCGGCTCTGGCGTCAAAAGCAACCGGTTTCCCGATCGCCAAGGTCGCTGCCCGTTTGGCGGTGGGGTACACCTTAGACGAACTCAAAAACGAAATTACGGGCGGTGCAACGCCTGCGTCGTTTGAGCCAACGATTGACTATGTCGTCACTAAGGTGCCGCGCTTTGCTTTCGAAAAATTTCCAACCGCTGACGCACGCTTGACCACGCAAATGAAGTCGGTCGGCGAAGTCATGGCCATTGGCCGCACGTTTCAAGAGTCGTTTCAAAAAGCGCTGCGCGGCTTAGAAGTCGGTGTAGACGGCTTGAACCAAAAAACTACCGACCGAGAAAAAATCCAAATTGAACTGGGCGAGCCTGGCCCCGAGCGGATCTGGTATGTGGGTGATGCCTTTGCACAAGGCTTCTCGATGGACGAGGTTCACCAACTCACCAAAATTGATCCTTGGTTCTTGTCGCAGATCAAAGAAATTGTTGATATTGAATTGGCCCTTGAGCAGCGCACACTGGCTGATCTTGATTTTGAAACGCTGTGGCAACTCAAGCGTCGTGGCTTCTCTGATCGTCGCTTAGCCTTTTTATTAGATACAGTTGAAGGTGAGGTGCGTAAGCTGCGCCATCAACTAAATGTGCGTCCAGTGTTCAAGCGCGTAGATACCTGCGCGGCCGAATTTGCAACCAATACAGCGTATTTATATTCAACCTACGAGCAAGAATGCGAAGCTAAGCCAACTGATCGTAAAAAGATTATTGTGCTGGGCGGTGGCCCGAATCGTATTGGTCAAGGCATTGAGTTTGATTATTGCTGCGTGCATGCCGCGTTGGCATTAAGCGAAGATGGTTTTGAAACTATCATGATCAACTGCAACCCCGAAACCGTTTCGACTGATTACGACACCTCAGATCGTTTGTACTTTGAGCCCGTCACACTCGAAGATGTGCTTGAAATCGTGCATATCGAAAAGCCCGTGGGCATGATCGTGCAGTACGGTGGTCAAACGCCTTTGAAGCTTGCCCGTGCGCTTGAAGCCAACGGTGTGCCGATCATCGGCACCAGCCCCGAGTCAATCGATGTCGCTGAAGACCGCGAACGCTTTCAAAAGTTGTTAAACAAGCTTGGCTTGCGCCAACCGCCTAACCGCACTGCACGCACTGAAAGCGAAGCCTTGGCGCATGCGCAAGAAATTGGCTACCCCTTGGTGGTGCGCCCCAGCTATGTGCTGGGTGGTCGCGCCATGGAAATCGTGCACGAGCAAACCGACCTTGAGCGCTATATGCGCGAGGCGGTAAAAGTCAGTAACGACTCGCCCGTATTGCTTGATCGCTTTTTGAATGATGCGATTGAGATTGATGTCGATTGCCTGTGCGATGGGGAGCAGGTGTTTATTGGCGGCGTGATGGAGCACATCGAGCAGGCAGGGGTGCACTCTGGCGACTCCGCTTGCAGCTTGCCGCCGTTTTCGTTGTCAAACGAAATGACCACCGAAATCAAGCGCCAAACCGCTTTGATGGCGCGGGCACTGAATGTGTCGGGCTTAATGAACGTTCAGTTTGCCGTGCAAAAAGGTGATGTCTACGTGCTTGAAGTGAACCCACGTGCTTCGCGCACGGTACCTTTTGTGTCAAAGGCAACGGGCTTGCAGTTAGCAAAAATTGCTGCACGTGCGATGGCTGGCCAAACCTTGGCTGTGCAGGGGATCACGAAAGAAGTTGTTCCGCATTATTTCTCGGTCAAAGAGGCGGTGTTTCCGTTTGTGAAGTTTCCTGGCGTGGACACCATTCTTGGCCCTGAAATGAAATCGACCGGTGAGGTCATGGGCGTTGGTGTGACGTTTGGCGAGGCCTTTGTGAAGTCGCAAATGGCTGCAAGCGTGAACTTGCCTGAATCGGGCACGGTGTTTATTAGCGTCAAAAATCAAGATAAGCCTAAAGCGGTTGAAGTTGCGCGTGGCTTGCATGGTTTGGGCTTTAAGGTCGTGGCAACACGTGGTACTGCTGCTGCCATTAAAGAGGCCGGCATCCCCGTCATGGTGGTGAATAAAGTCGCTGAAGGCCGTCCGCATATCGTTGATATGCTTAAAAACGGCGAAGTTTCGCTTGTGATTAATACTGTCGAAGAACGCCGCAACGCCATCACGGATTCGCGTGCGATTCGTACACAAGCGCTTGCAGCCAGGGTCACCTACTACACCACGATTGCGGGCGCGCGCGCTGCGGTTGAAGGCATGCAGTATCTGCGCGAAGGGCTTGGGATTAAGGTGTACTCGTTGCAAGAATTGCACCAGTCGCTGGCGAAGTAAGTTTGGCAGGCTTGAGCCTTGCTCTTGAGCCCGAATATAACTAGGATACGGTGTTATCCCTTTTGAGCGCGACCTTGAACATGACACCGACTCCACTTCCTTACGCTGGCCTGCGTGTTTTAGATATCAGTCAGGGCATTGCTGGCCCGTACTGCGCCCACATACTCTGGCAACAGGGCGCACATGTTTTGAAGGTCGAACCCCCTGCAGGTGACTGGATTCGCTTTGTGGGCGTGGCCAAGGGTGATCTGAGCGCACTCGCGATTCAGTTCAATGCAGGCAAACAGGCGTTGGCATTAGATGCGCGTACTGAAGCGGGCAAAAAAATCCTGTACAACTTGGCGCTGCAGGCGGATGTGATCGTGCAAAATTTTCGGCCAGGCGTTGCAGATCGACTGGGCGTGGGCTACTCAGCGCTTTCAAAAATTAAACCTGACCTGGTCTACGTGTCGGTGAGTGGCTATGGTCAAACAGGGCCTTACGCAGACGCACCCGCTACCGACTCTGTGATGCAGGCTGACAGTGGCTTAATGTTTTCAAATCAAGACGAGCATGGCACGCCCAGGCGCGTAGGTTTGTTAGCTGCTGATGTGATGACAGGTTTGTATGCTTCGCAAGGAGCCGCTACCGCGCTGTACCAACGTTTGGCGCACAAAGTCGGCACGCATGTGCAGGTGAGTTTGTTTGAGGCCTGTGCCGCTTTTCAAGGCGCTTGTTTTATTGAACAGGCGATTGCGGGCAAACGGCCCTTTGGTGCGGTCAGTGCGCCCAATGCTGTTTTTGCGACCTCTGACGGAACAGTCTCTGTGGTCACCGTCAACACCGAACATTTTCACCGAGTCTGTAAGGCCCTGAGTCGGGAAGAATGGATCACTGATCCTCGTTATCTTGAAAATGCGATTCGTTTTGAGAATCGTGCAATCTTGCATGCCGACATGGCTCAAATCCTCAAGCAAAATACGACCGCGCATTGGGTGGCCTTGCTGCAAAAGCATGACGTGTTACACGCGCAAGTGCGCAACTACACTGAAGTACTTGAGCATCCCCAGGCCTTGCACCTGAATTTGGCGCAGCAGCTTGAACAGGCGGGGGTTGGCAACTTACCTTATATTGGTTTGCCTTCGCATCCACTGCATCGTCCCGTTACCAGTGCGCCGCGTATTGGTGAGCACTCAATCCAGGCGCTGACCGAGGCGGGTGTCAGTGCTGACGCGATTCAGCAACTGCTAGAGGCCGGCGTCGTGACTCAGGCGCCAACGTTAGCGTCTTAATACATCATCATTTCAAGAGCAGAGCCGCTATGTTCAACTTAAAGTTTTTTTTGCGGCTGTTGTGTGCCGCGAGCGCCGCAATCATCGCCGGTACACCCGTGGCACTTGCACAGGCTAATGCCTATCCAACTAAGTCAATTCGGATGGTCGTACCTTATCCGCCTGGCGGCCCAACAGATTTAACTGCCCGTGTGGTGGCTGCAGAAATGAGCAAAACACTCGGCCAGTCGATCATCGTCGATAACAAGCCGGGCGCAAGCGGCATGATTGGCGCTGAGGTCGTGGCGCGTGCAGAGCCCGATGGCTACACCTTTTTAGCCAATGCTTCACTGCATGTGATCAATCCGCATCTGTATCCAGAGATGCGGTTTGATGCGCTCAAAGATTTTGTACCAATCACACAATTGGCTGCAGTGCCTTTGGTACTGGTGGTGCCTAACAGCTTGCCCGTGCAGTCGATTAAAGACTTAGTCGAATACGGCAAAAAAAATCCAGGCAAACTCAATTTTGCGTCATCTGGTAGCGCCTCGGCGCAGCATCTGGCGGGTGAATCATTTAAGGTTGCGGCAGGTATTGAAATGCAGCATATCCCCTACAAAGGCAGTTCACCTGCGTTGGCTGATTTAGTGGGCGGGCAAGTGCAGTTGATGTTTGACTCAATGCCTTCAGCGATGCCATTCATCAAGGCTGGTAAGTTGCGTGCGATCGCTGTGACAACGCTTAAGCGCGCACAAGCGCTGCCAGAGTTGCCAACGATCGCCGAGTCAGGCTACCCGGGTTTTGATGTGGCAACCTGGTATGGCTTTTGGGCGCCAAAAGGCACGCCTGCCGCTATCGTCAATCAGTTATCTCAAGCGGCGAGTCAGGCGCTCAAGCTGCAATCGGTGCAAGAGCAGTACGCAGGGATGGGGGCCGAGCCTGTTGGTTCAACGCCGGCCGAGTTCGCCAAGTACAACGAAACCGAGCTGGCAAAGTGGGAGAAAATCGTACGCGCCTCGGGTGCGAAGGCCAATTAGGTGGCGGTCTTTATGACAGGTGCTAGCAGTGGCTTAGGCGCGGCGCTCGCCCAGCAATATGCAGCGCAAGGCCATACGCTTGGCTTGGTGGCACGTCGGCGCGATCGTTTGCATGCACTCGCCGAGAGTTTGCCGGGTCGCCATTACGTCTACGTAGTCGATGTGCAAGATCGTGATGAACTTCACGCCGCTGCACACAACTTCATCGAGCAAGTGGGCGAAGTGGATGTGGTGATCGCCTGCGCGGGGATCAGCGCTGGTACGTTGACCGAGCAAGCCGATGATTTTGGTGTGTTCAAAGCGATCTTTGAAACGAACGTCATGGCGACCGTATCAACGTTTGAGCCCTTTGTGCCGCACATGATCAAGCGTCAAGGCGGCACGCTCGTGGGGATTGCGAGTGTGGCGGGTGTAAGGGGGTTACCGGGCGCTGGGGCGTACAGTGCGTCAAAGTCGGCAGTGACTACCTATTGCGAAAGTTTGCGCTTAGAACTCAAGCCGCACCACGTTAGCGTTGTGACGATTGCACCTGGTTATATTCGCACCGAGATGACCGCAAAAAATCCTTATCAGATGCCATTTTTGATGGATGCTGAGGTGTTTGCAATGAAAGCACTCTCGGCGATTCAACAAAAAAAATCTTACGTGGTGATCCCATGGCAAATGGGGGTAGTGGGTAAGCTCATGCGCCTGTTGCCCAACTGGCTGTACGACAGATTAGCGGTGAATGCGCCGCGTAAGCCTAGGCGAACAGGCTGAGTATTATCTGGCTGTTTACTAGGAGAGTTGTTTAAGTATCAAGATAACGATAAAGCTCAATAAGGCGAAAGCGCTGACAATTAGCGTCGTCACAAACATCGTTGTTTTTGCTCTTTCTTCGTCACTGAACCGGTATGTGATGTATTTCAACATTGAATTTCCTCAAAAAAATTTAAATAATAAAATGCAAAACGGAAGAAAAGATAGCGATCAAGACGCTGACAATGAACGAACCGCTCAATGTTTTGTAGTGGGTCACCCAGCCTCTAAGAGAGTATGGCGGTTTCAGATATTTTGTATTGAATACTGCCCCGCCAGCCGCTAAGACCATTGCAAGAAACATTATTAGGCTCAGCACCAAAAGCAATGATCCGTTGTAAGAGAAGGCTGCAAGATTTTCACGAGACGCATTGAGGTATTCAAACAATGCTGAAGCCCCCATGGCGATGGCTGCCCAGCACAATTGCCCATCTTTTACCAAGGTAATGAATCTAACTTCTACCCCGGGGGGTAATGGTAGGATTTTAAACGGCAAAATACCGAGTAAGGGTAAGAAAAATGGTAACAAAATGTTAATGACTAACCACCCTAGATGCTCGAATATCATGACAAAACCTTTAGCAAAATTTTCATTCAGCCAAGGTTTTTATCATGCGTAGAATTTCGATTCAAAGGGTGTGAGACAAGATTGTCTCGCTCTTTTAGTCGCCGCTCAAGCAGGACGTTACGCATGTCGAGTGAATCGAACACGCGTGCTGAGCGCAGCAATATCAAGACAACGTAATGTTAAGACTGGGTGACGTTAAGAAGACGTAATATCATCGCTGGCGCCGCGCTCTAGGTGACGCACGTCGCCCCAGTTAATAAGTTTCCAACCGTCTTTTGAAACGCTTAAGCGATTCAAGCTAGCGTTCAGTAACGGCGCTTCGCGCGGCACGCGCAGGCTAACTTGGGTGGCGTGGCGCCAAATGATGTCCATTGCACCGCCGTGGCTGACGACCATCACACGTTGACCAAGATGTTTTGCCGCGATGTCATCAATCGCTTGCACGACACGTTGATGAAAAAATCCCAACGATTCGCCGCCCGGCAGTTCGGCATCGGGATCACGACTGCGCCACACTTTTGCAGCTTCGGGGGCGTGTTGATCCATCTCACTGTAGATCAACCCTTGCAGGACGCCGAAGTGACGTTCGCGTACGCCAGGTTCGATGTTTAAAGTTAAGCCCAACGAGTCGGCCAAAATGCTGGCGGTGTGGTGCGCGCGCTTGAGGTCGCTGGTATAGATGGCGTCAACGCCATCACCTGTTGCTTTGAGCGAGGCAAGATGCTTGCCTAAGGCTTGTGCTTGTTCGACGCCTTTCTCGTTAAGCGGAATATCTTCCCAACCTTGTACGCGGCGCACTACATTCCACGGCGTCTCGCCGTGTCTCACTACCCAAATTTCGGTCATGCTATGTGTCCAGATTGTAGATTTAGTGATGCACGACACTCGGGATCGCGGTGGCAGGGGGCGTGTTACGACTACGCCCGCAACGTACGAGTCCATCAATCATCACCATACCAATGCCCGGTATGTCGCCAAGCTTCACGCTATCAAGCAGATCACGCCCTGCGGTGTGTTGCGCGCGATCCATAAAGACCAAATCAGCGGCACGCCCGGGCTCAATCAGGCCGCAGTTTAAGTCGCGCATACGCGCGGTATTGCCCGTGGCAAAACAGAACACCAATTCAGGGGGGATATTGCCCAAGCTTGACAGCAACGCGATCATGCGCAAGATACCCAGAGGCTGTACGCCCGAGCCTGCGGGTCCGTCTGTACCCAAAATCACGCGATGTGGGCATTTCAGTTGCATGGCCGCTTGTGCCGCAGCAATCGCAACCTTTTCGTTCCCGTTGTGCACGATCTCGATGCCGCGCGACGATTTTTCGCACAACTCGCAGACATGGGCTTCAGAGAGCGAGGTGTGGCCACCATTAATGTGACCAATGATATCGGCGTCGGCCTCAAGCACAACGTCTTTGTCAATCAGGCCAGAGCCTGGAATTGACGGCCCACCCGTGTGAATGGTGCTTTGAATGCCGTACTTGCGTGCCCAGGCCACCATCTTTTGGGCCTCTTCGCCTGCTTTGACTGAACCCAAGCCCACTTCACCTAAAAGCTTCACGCCGGCCTCGGCTAATTCTTTAAAGTCTTGTTCAACCATACCTTGTTCGATGACCGGTGCGCCTGCTAGCACTTTGACGCCACCTGGGCGAAAGTTATCAAAGGCGCGTTGAGCAGTAATCGCAAGGGCTTTGAGGCCAACGATATCCTTAGGTCGGCCAGGCAGGTGCACCTCGCCAGCTGAAATCATGGTCGTGACACCGCCATTGAGCGTCGATTCAATCCAGCCGATTTGATTTTGGCGTGGTGTCCAATCACCAAACACTGGATGCACATGGCTATCAATCAAGCCCGGCGCGACACAGGTGTTGTGGGCGTCGATGATTGTTTTTGCATGCGCAGTGTCGCAGTCTTTTTCTTTGCCGACTGCAACGATCAGCCCATCGTTGATCACAATCGTATCCGCAGACAAAATCGGCTGGTCAAGGTCGCCTGATAAGAGCAGACCAATGTTTTTGATAACGACTTTGCCTGATTTTTCGTTTGCAACGACTTCTGCCATGTTGGTCTCCTGACCTCGTCCGTTAACGTTTTAGCTCGGGGCAACGTGCTCAATGCACGTCTGTCTAAGCCAGTGATCTTTACAACGTTCGACTCGTCTGCGACTTGACTCATGCCAAGGCTACAGTACGACGGTTCGTTGTACCGCATCAACAACAAAAGCTTCCCACTGTTTGAAGGTGGCCGGCGCTTCTAGATTTTCGCCTAAAAAGGCCGATAGCGTGAAGCGATTAGATTGGTAAAAATAACCCAGTGCAGCGATCATCATATAAAGATCACGCGATGACAGGTCTTTGCGAAACACACCCTGTTTGACACCGCTGACCAAGACCTGGTCTACCACCCCGATAGCAGGTGACGAGTATTCGCGGGCTTTGCTGGATTTGGCGATATGTTTTCCGCCATGCAGATTTTCGCTATTCAAGAGCGTCACAAATTCTGGATTCTTTTTGTAGTACTGCAAAATAAATTGCACCACTTGCTTTAGAGCCGCCAACGGTTGGGCTGTGTCAAGCTTTAAGGCGGCTTCGGCATCATTGAAGCGCCGATAGGTCTCTTCGAGTGCCGCCACAAACAGACCTTCTTTGTTGCCAAAGTAGTAATAGATCATGCGGTCGTGCGAATTGGCGGCCTTAGATATTTGATCGATGCTTCCACCATCTAGGCCATGTTTGGCGAAGATCTTAATCGCGGCCTGTAGAATGTTTTCGCGCGTGGTTTCAGCCGAGCGCTCTCGTACTCCGGTCTTACGCGGCGCTTTGAGCGGGGCTGGCGCGCGGGTGTTCATTGCTCGACAAAGGCCCTTTCAATCACATAGTCGCCTGGCTTGGTGGTATTGCCTTCGTTGAAGCCACGCTGTTCGAGCATGGTTTTCAAGTCGCGCAATAGGCCTGGGCTGCCGCAAATCATAATGCGATCTTGCGTGCGGTCAAGCGCTGGGACGCCCAAGTCTTTAAAGAGTTTTTCGTTTTCGATCAAGGTCGTGATGCGGCCCATTTGTTTGTACTGCTCACGTGTCACGGTGGGGTAATAGCGTAGCTGTTTACTCACCATTTCACCTAGAAACTCGTGCTTTGGTAGTTCTTGAGTGAGATAGTCGTGATAGGCAAGTTCGGCAACGTCGCGCACCGAGTGAACCAAAATCACTTCTTCGAACTTTTCGTAGGTTTCAGGGTCGCGGATCACGCTCAAAAAGGGCGCGAGGCCCGTACCAGACGAAAACATATATAAACGCTTAGCGGGCAGCAAGTAGTCAATCAAGAGCGTGCCGGTTGGTTTGCGCCCCACCACGATTGAATCCCCAACTTTAATGTGTTGCAGCTTTGAGGTCAGTGGCCCGTCTTCGACTTTGATACTTAGAAATTCAAGGTGCTCTTCGTAATTCGCACTCACGATGCTGTAGGCACGCAGCAAGGGCTTATCGTTAACTCGTAGTCCGATCATCGTGAAGTGACCATTACTGAAGCGCAAAGAGGGGTCGCGCGTTGTCGTGAAACTAAACAGGCGGTCAGTCCAGTGGTGGACGGATAAAACGGTTTCTTCGTTGAAGGCGCTCATGATTGGCTTGGTATCAAAATCTTTTTAAGTCGGGGGCAGGCCCAACAAATACATTGCGAGCTTGCGATGGATGCATTAAATTCAAGAAATGTAGTGAATGCAACACTAAATTGTAGCAAATGCTACATTAATGTTAACCCTCGTGGCGTAATTTAGGCAACGATTAAAAGGCAATAAGCTTTTAACCCACCCTCAGATGACTGAACATACGAAAACCGACGGACTTTCAGCGCAGGAGCCCACGTCAGCGGCAGGGGGTGATGGTGCAGCACCTGCCGTTCAAGTGCGCGCGCCAAGTGCAAGCAAAATCGAGTGTAACGCGTGCCCAGTCTTGTGTCAGATCAGCGCAGGGCGCAGTGGTGCCTGTGACCGTTATGCCAACCAAGATGGTGCACTGATTCGCGTGGATCCAGTGTTGGTTCTAAACCGGGCTTTAAAAGCGGTTGAGCCGGCGGTCATTCAGTTTGCGCCTGGCGCTTCTGACGCGGCATGGACGGGCGATCTGGTCCATGCGAATGATGTGTTCATTACCGGCGTCGGGTCGTCAACCACCTATCCAGATTACAAGCCGGCTCCGTTTATCGTGGGCTCGCAAATCGATGGTGTCGATATGGTGACAGTTGTCACTGAAGGCATCTTTAGTTATTGCAGTTTAAAAGTCAAAATTGACACAGATCGCTACCTCGGACCCGAGCAAGCCAATGTGCTTTGTCGAGGTGAAGTCGTGGGTCACGTCACCACCGCTGAGTATGGCTCGCAAATGCTTTCGTTGGGGGGCGTGCATCACTTAACCGGTGGCAGCAAAAAAGAAGGCCGCGTCACCATGGAGATGATGCAGACGCTGGGCAACAAAGAAGCCGCCGAGTTGACCATCGAGGGCGGGGCAAATTTGGTGATACAGGCAGGGCGCGCGCCGATTGTGAATGGCGTGGTCGAGCAACGCATGCGAGTGGGTTGCGGCTCTGCTGCCATTGGTATCTTTGCGCAACAATTTTATGAGTTGGCCGACGAGGTTGTGGTGGTGGATGATCACATCACGGGCGTGTTGACTGAGCATCAGGCAGGGTGTTGCTTGAATATGCGCGCGTCGGGGATTTCAATTCGAGGGCGCCGTTCAACACCAGGGCGCTATTTTCAAGTGGCCAACCCTGGCACTGGCTGGGGAGGTACCGACATTTCGGATCCTTTGTCCATTATTGAAAAATGGGATCCAAAGCGTGCCTGGCCTGGTTTGCGTTTGTTGATGACCTCAACTACTGGTGAGCACGCTGCCTGGTTCGTGCTCGATGAGAATTTGATCCCGCGCCAGCAAGACATGCCCGCTGCGGTGCAGACAGTGATCGACCGCATTGGTGAAAACTGCGAACCTTCATTAACAACAGTGTTGTTTCTAGGGGGGGCAGGCGGTAGTTTGCGTGCCGGGGTGACAGATAATCCGGTGTTGTTGACGCGCGCGATTAAACAAGCCTTGGTCAATGTGACGTGTGGTGGGGCGCCGGCTTATGTATGGCCGGGCGGCGGGATTACTGTGATGGTGGATGTGTTGCGTATGCCAGATCACAGCTTCGGTACAGTACCCACCCCAGCAATCGTTGCACCGTTTGAATTTAGTATGCGCGTTGAAGACTTTAAAAACTTAGGTGGCCATATGAGCTACGTGCGCCCAATTGAAGAAGTGCTGCGTACCGGTGCGTGGCATGCCGATGGTGCGCCAACTGCGCGCAAGTGGGTGACGCAGACGACCCAAAACCCCTGGCCGTTGGGCCAGCCGCCTCTGTTAGGCTAAGCAGCATGGGCCCGATATCGCACGAACTGTCGCAAGGTCGTCGCCATTTTCAGCACGGGCCGATTGACATTATTGCCTATGCTGAGGGCGATCCGATCAGCGTAGCGCGAGCACACGAAGCTGCCTGGCAGCGCTTTGGGCAAATTTTGCCTGAACTGGTTGATGAACTGGCTGAGCTGCGTAAACCAGTGGGCAATGCGGGTGCGCTCAAAGGCCCCATCGCCCAAACGATGTGGCATGCATGCAAGGCCTGCTTAATTGAGTCGGACGTCGACGCATTTTTGACGCCGATGGCAGCGGTAGCCGGTTCAGTCGCGCAAGATCTGAGCGCTTGTTATCAAGCCTCAGGGATCCGGCGTGCCTGGATCAATAATGGTGGCGATATTGCGCTGCATCTCACAAACGACACGGCCGTTTCTATCGGGCTATTTGCTGACCTTGCACGCTTTGATGCACAGCAGCTTGTTGCCGGTGTGCAGACAGATGCGGTGTTTGAAGTGAAATATGGAATGGGGATCTCGGGCGTGGCGACGAGTGGTTGGCGCGGTCGAAGTTTTTCGCTGGGCATCGCTGATAGCGTGACGGTGTTTGCCTCAAGTGCTTCGCAGGCCGATGCCGCAGCAACAATGATTGCGAATGCCGTTGACATTGCAGATGCGCGCATCGTTCGTCAACCCGCAAATACCCTGAAAGACGATTCTGATTTGGGTGGGCAGTTGGTCACTGTTGCCGTCCCCGCGTTGAGTCAAGACGAAATTCATGATGCACTTGAAGCTGGCTTAAAAAAAGCGCATACACTCAAACAGAACGGTTTAATCTGTGCAAGTGTTTTAAATTGTCAGGGCTGGTTTGCAAGCACAGAAGCCGCCCGAATTCAACGCATATCCTGAGGGCAAGATGCAAGCAAATATTCGTAGGATCGTGGTGCAAATCGATGAAGTGTGGTCTGAAAATGGTCAGGCTGTATCACCCCCAACGCGCCGGGCCTTAGCGATGGCCGTGATCGAGAATCCTTTCGCAGGACGCTATGCTGAGGATCTTGAGGCCTTGATTACCATAGGCGAAGAACTCGGTGGATTGCTCGGTGAGCGTTGCGTGTTGGCGCTTGGTATCAAGCCTGGCGAGGCTCAAAGCTATGGCAAGGCGGCCATCGTCGGTGAGGCGGGCGAGATTGAGCATGCTGCTGCGATTTTGCATCCGAAACTCGGGGCGCCGTTGCGAGTCGCCGTTGAAAAAGGTGCGGCCTTGGTTCCGTCAAGTAAAAAAATGGGGGTGATGGGCACGGCCATTGACGTGCCGCTCGGGCACAAGGATGCCGCCTATGTACGTACCCATTTTGACGCGATCGAAGCACGGGTAACCGATGCGCCGCGCGCGAACGAAATCGTGGTGTGCGTCGCGGTCACGGATAGTGGCCGACCCAACCCCAGAGTGGGTGGGCTGCAGCATCATGAAATGATTGGCAAAGATGGATTGCGTTAAACGTGTTTGGTAGTCAGGGTATCAGGCCTTTAAACCGGAGAAAAAAATGAAACAGTACCGACTTAACATCCTTGCGAAGCTTGGCGTCGCAACCGTAGCGCTGTTAACTGCCTCAACAAGTTTGCTGGCGCAAGGCGTCATCAAAATCGGCGAAATCAATAGTTACAAAGCTCAGCCTGCTTTTCTTGAGCCGTACAAAAAAGGGATGGAGCTCGCGATCGAACAGATCAATGCGGGTGGTGGTTTGAATGGCAAAAAAGTTGAGCTCATCACACGCGACGATAATGCGAATCCCGGCGATGCCGTACGAGTCGCCGAAGAGCTGGTGTCGCGCGATCAGGTCGATGTATTGACTGGGTCGTTCTTGTCGCACATCGGCCTGGCGTTGACTGACTTTTCGAAGCAAAAGAAAGTCTTCTTTCTGGCCAGCGAACCGCTGACTGACAAGATCGTCTGGCAAAACGGTAATCGTTATACCTACCGCCTGCGCACCTCAACCTATATGCAGGTTGCGATGTTGGTGCCCGATGCGGTGGCGATGAAGAAAAAACGCTGGGCGCTGGTCTACCCCAACTATGAGTACGGGCAATCGGCCGTTGCAAGCTTTAAAGAGCTGATGAAAGCCGCGCAACCTGATATTGAGTTTGTGGCTGAGCAGGCGCCACCGTTAGGTAAGCTTGATGCGGGGAGTGTTGTGCAGGCACTCGCCGATGCTAAACCTGACGCGATTTTTAATGTGTTATTTGGTGCTGATCTGTCAAAGTTTGTGCGCGAAGGCAACACCCGCGGTTTATTCAAGAGTCGTGAGGTTGTGAGCCTGTTAACGGGCGAGCCCGAGTACCTTGACCCACTTAAAGACGAAAGCCCTGATGGCTGGCTAGTCACCGGCTACCCTTGGTACGGCATCAAAACGCCTGAGCATGCAGCCTTTCTTAAAGCCTATCAAGATAAGTTTAAAGACTACCCACGGTTAGGCTCGGTTGTTGGCTATAGCTCCATCATGTCACTTGCTGCCGGAATTAAAAAAGCGCAAAGCACAGAGACTGAAAAACTGGTGGATGCCTTTAGTGGCTTAAGCCTGATGACGCCTTTCGGGTCGATTACCTATCGCCCCGAAGACCATCAATCCACAATGGGGAGTTTTGTAGGCCGCACCAAGAACGAGGGTGGCAAAGGCGTGATGGTCGATTTTCGTTTCTTGGATGGGGCGAAGTTCTTGCCCTCGGCCGAAGAGGTTAAAAAATTGCGACCCGCACAGTAGCAAGCTATTTCAATGTACAGCGCTGTTTGCCGCCTACCCTCTGTAGCGTTTTTCACACTAGTGTTCTTCACGCTCGTGTTCTTCACGCTCGTGTTCTTCGCACTAGCGTGTCAAGTGGGCGACCGACGGCGCACGCTGGTCTGCCGCGCGCTGAACGTTGATTGTTGAGTGGGCGATTGATGGATTTATCTAGTTTTGTCGTTCAATTGCTCAATGGCTTGGCTGGGGCGTCGTCGCTCTTTTTAGTCTCAGCCGGGTTATCGCTTATTTTTGGTGTGACGCGAATCGTGAACTTTGCTCACGGTTCGTTTTTTATGGTGGGTATCTATCTCGCCTACACGTTGGTGACCCACTTCAGTGGCTCGATCGGCTTTTGGCCCGCCCTGGTATCTGCGGCACTACTGGTGGGTGTGCTTGGCGCCGTCGTTGAAATCACACTGATGCGTCGCATTTATCGTGCGCCCGAACTCTTTCAACTGCTCGCCACGTTCGCCTTGGTGCTGGTGATTAAAGATGCAGTGTTGTGGCTATGGGGGCCTGAAGAACTTCTCGGGCCGCGCGCGCCAGGTTTGAAAGCTGCGGTGCAAATCTTAGGGCGTAGTTTTCCAGCCTACGATTTGTTTTTAATTATTGTGGGGCCGGTGTTGTTGGGCCTGCTTTGGCTCTTGCTAACGCGCACCCGTTGGGGTACGTTCATTCGTGCCGCAACCCAAGATCGTGAGATGGTCGCCGCACTTGGCGTCAATCAAGCGTGGCTATTTACAAGCGTGTTTGCCTTGGGTGCCTTGCTGGCAGGTTTGGGCGGTGCGTTGCAACTGCCACGCGAACCTGCCAGTCTTGAAATGGATCTCAATACTATTGGCGCTGCGTTTGTGGTGGTGGTAGTAGGTGGGATGGGATCCATTCCCGGCGCGTTTGTGGCTGCACTGTTGATTGCCGAGTTAAAAGCGATTTGTATTTGGTTGGGTGTCGTCAATATTTTTGGTACGGCAATCTCCTTTTCAAAGTTCACCCTGGTCGTCGAGTTTTTGGTGATGGCCGTGGTGTTGGTACTGCGCCCCTGGGGGCTGTTTGGTAAGCCACAGCCGCTCTCGCGCCACGCCTCGCACATCGAAGAACCCTTGCGCGCGCCCACGCGCTTGACTGTTGTCTTGCAGTGCGCAGCGGTAGCCTTGTTGGTACTGTTGCCTTGGCTGACCTCTGCTTCACCATACTTTACGGTGTTAAGCATCGATCTGTTGGTTGCCGTGTTGTTTGCAACGAGCTTGCACTTCATCATGGGGCCGGCTGGCATGCATTCGTTTGGTCACGCTGCGTATTTTGGGCTTGGCGCGTATGGCGCTGCACTGTTATTCAAGGCTCTTGGGTTGCCGATGGAGATCGCACTCGTCGCAGCGCCTCTTGTTGCTGGTGTTGGCGCGCTGTTGTTTGGTTGGTTTAGTGTGCGCCTATCCGGTGTCTATCTGGCGATGTTGACCTTGGCGTTCGCTCAAATCACCTGGGCTGTCGTGTTTCAGTGGGACGCTCTTACCGGCGGCAGTAACGGCTTGACGGGTGTGTGGCCCGCCGCATGGCTCGCGAATAAAAAACACTATTATTTTTTGACGCTCACTTGTGTGGTGCTCAGCGTTTGGTTGCTGCGGCGCATGTTGTATGCACCCTTGGGTTATGCCATGCGCGCCGGCCGTGATTCGCCAATGCGTGCCGATGCAATTGGTATCGACGTCAAGCGGGTACAGTGGGTTACTTTTGTGATCGCTGGGGTATTTGCCGGTGTAGCGGGTGCACTGTACGCGTTTTCAAAAGGCAGTATCTCACCCGAGACCTTGCATGTGAGTCGTTCGGTGGATGGCTTGGTAATGGTGCTGCTGGGTGGCTTACAGACCTTGGCAGGCCCCATCGTGGGCGCTGTGAGCTTTACCTGGCTGCACGATGTGATTGCTCGTAATACAGAATATTGGCGCGCGATGCTGGGTGGCATTATTTTATTGTTGGTGCTCTTGTTTCCAGACGGGCTCGCTGGTTTTGCGCGCCGTTTCAGCTTGCGCTTTGCAGCGAAGGGGCAGGCATGAGTCTGTTGACAGTAAAAGACTTGGGTAAGTCCTTTGGCGGGGTGAAGGCTGTTGATGGCATTTCATTCGAGATCGCGGCAGGCGAGTTGTTGGCCTTGATTGGCCCGAATGGCGCTGGCAAATCTACCACCTTCAACATGGTAAATGGTCAATTAAAGGCTGATCGCGGTTCGATTCGCTTTGATGGGCAAGAGTTGGTTGGACGTGCCCCGCGAGACATCTGGCGTTTAGGCGTTGGTCGAACGTTTCAGATTGCTGAAACCTTTTCTTCATTGACCGTGATTGAAAACGTGCAGATGGCCTTGCTATCACACGCAGGACAGGTATTTTCTTTTTTTAAAACAGCCCGAGCACACGAACGTCAGCGTGCGCTTGAGTTGCTTGAGCAGGTTGGGATGGCTTCGCAAGCAGAGCGCCCCTGCAGCGCGCTGGCCTATAGCGATGTGAAACGGGTTGAGTTGGCCATCGCACTGGCGAATCGACCACGGCTGTTGCTGATGGATGAACCCACGGCTGGTATGGCACCGAAAGAGCGCAATGCTTTAATGGCCTTGACTAAAAAATTGGTGCTCGAGCAACAAATCGCCGTGCTGTTTACAGAGCACAGCATGGACGTCGTGTTTGCCCATGCAGATCGCATGATTGTCTTGGCGCGAGGGCGCTTGATCGCCCAAGGGACCTCTGAAGAGATTCGTAAAGATCCAAAAGTGCAAGAAGTGTACTTTGGCACTGGCTCAACGTTTGAGGATGGGAAGGTTACCTCGGATGTTGGCGGCGAGACGCCGCAGGGTGAAACATCCGGCGAAGAGTTCACCCAGATTAGACCGTGTGAGCGCGCAAATAAAGTAGAGATCGTATCTGGTCAAACGAGCCCACTTCTTTCTGTGCAGGCCTTAAATGCTTGGTACGGTGCCGCCCAAATTTTGTATGACGTGAACTTTCAGGTTAAACGCGGCGAAGTTGTTGCGTTGATGGGGCGTAATGGCGCAGGTAAATCAACCACCATGAAAGCCTTGATGGGTCTGCTTGAAAAGCGCTCGGGCGTCGTGCATTTTATGCAACGGGATATTTCGAAGGATGCCGCGCATCGTATCGCAGCGAGCGGACTGGGCTATGTGCCTGAAGACCGTCGCATCTTTACCGACTTAACAGTCTTAGAAAACCTCGAGGTGGGTCGGCAAAAAACGCGTGTCTGGCCCGATGGCTCTGCGGCTCCGGCCTGGACGATCCAGCAATTATTCACGCTCTTTCCGAACCTGGGCGAGATGCCTAAACGTCCAGGCGGGCAGATGAGTGGCGGTGAACAGCAAATGCTAACGGTCGCCCGCAGTCTGATGGGCAATCCTTACCTAGTGTTGCTAGATGAACCCTCTGAAGGGGTGGCGCCTGTGATTGTCGAGCAAATGGTGCAGATGATTTTGGCGCTTAAAAAGCAGGGAGTCAGTATTTTGTTGTCTGAGCAAAATCTGCACTTTGCACGCTTGGTGTGCGATCGCGCCTATGTACTTGAAAAAGGGCAAATTCGTTTTAGCGGCACGATGGCTGAACTCGATGCTGATGAGCATGTACGACAAACTTACTTAAGCGTCTGAGGCCTTTGATGAGTGCTTCGTGTCGATCCAGTACGCCAGTGAACTCGCCACTTTGCACCTTGCAGGTGAACGGTGAGCAGCATCTGTTGCCGCTTTCAGACGAGGCGTCGCTGATGCATGTCTTGCGCAACGATTTATCCTTGAATGGTCCCAAATACGGTTGTGGCTTAGGTCAGTGCGGAGCGTGTACGGTGCTCATTGATGGCGTGGCAGCGCGCTCATGTGTGGTCCCCGCATCCGGTGTGCAAGGCCGTGCGATTACAACGCTTGAGGGGTTGGGGTCACGCGCGCAGTTACATCCCGTGCAGCAAGCGTTTATCGATGAACAAGCCGCCCAGTGCGGCTATTGCTTGAACGGCATGATTCTGATGACGGTATCTTTGTTGGCGCACACACCTGACCCCACCGAGGCTGAAATACGCAGCGCGCTCTCGGGTAATTTTTGTCGCTGTGGGACGCATGTTGAAATTATTCGTGCCGTCAAACGTGCGGCTGTACTGATGCATAACGAAGCCGAGCGTAGTCATGGCGCAGCCTAGCCTCTTACGTACCCGTCAAGATTTTTTAAACGCGACCGGCGTATTGTTGGTGGTTCGTGATCCGCCGCCCGCAAATCCTCCAGCTCCTGGTCAGCCGGCTGCGGTGCCTGGCAATCCGGCTGAGGGCGTTGAAATTTTGCTTGCGTTGTGGGAAGACGGCCGAGTGACTGCCTTGCATGGCCACGTTGATCTTGGCACCGGCATCAAAACCGCGTTTGCGCAGATTGTGGCCGAAGAACTTGATGTGCCGCTCGCACAGGTCGATGTCATTTTGGGTGACACCGGTACTGCACCGAACCAAGGGCCTACTATTGCCAGCGGTTCACTCCAAATTCACGCAGCACCTTTGCGGGCCGCGGCAGCTCAAGCTCGGCAATATTTGTTAGCCTTAGCCGCTGCTAAATTCGGAGTGCCAGCAACGCAATTGACAGTCAGCGCCGGGGTCATTGCCGTACAGACTTCAGAGAATCCAACTCATCTTCAGACATCGAGTGCGAGAAGTCCTGTTGTAAGGACGACTACGCCGGGCACCACTTTGCCTAGTGCAAACCTTACCGTTACTTACGCAGCACTACTCGATGACCAGCGTATCCACCTCAAGCTTGACCTCTCGACACAGGTGAAAGACCCGGCTACGTACCGCACGGTTGGCCAGTCAGTGCCCAGGGTAGATATTCCAGCCAAGGCGACTGGCGAGTTGGTGTTCGTACACGATATGCGACTGCCTGGCATGTTGCATGGTCGCGTGATTCGTCCGCCCTATGCGGGTGCTGATCATGGTGACTTTATTGGTAACTTGCTTGAGTCCGTGGATGAGTCATCGATTGCGCACATCCCTGGCATTCGCGCAGTCGTTGTGATTCGGGATTTTGTTGGCGTCGTGGCCGAGCGCGAAGAATTTGCTGAATTAGCAGCCAATACCCTGAAAGTGAATTGGAAGCCTTGGGTAGGCTTGCCCGATCTGTCAAATGTCGAACAAGCCTTGCGTGATAATCCGGCAAAGCCTCGCCAGCTTGTCGATGAAGGTGACGTCGATGGTGCGCTCGCGCAAGCGGCCCAATCCATGCCACGCACTTACATTTGGCCGTATCAGATGCACGCTTCGATTGGGCCATCGTGTGCGGTGGCGCAGTTTAGAGCCGATCCGGCAGATCCGTTTGCCTTGACCGTTTGGGCTGGCACGCAAAATCCTCACGTGTTACGCGCCGACTTGTCCCGTTTGACCGCGCTGCAAGATACCGCAATTGAAATCGTGCGAATGGAGGCCTCGGGCTGCTATGGGCGCAACGGTGCGGATGACGTCGCTGCGGATGCTGTGTTGCTTGCGCGTGCAGTCGGTGCGCCCGTGCGCGTGCAACTCACGCGCGAGCAAGAAAATCTTTGGGAACCCAAGGGCGCAGCGCAATGGATGGAAGTTCGTGGCGGCTTGCATGCCGATGGCTCGATTGCGGCGTACGATTTTTCAACCTCTTACCCTTCGAATGGTGCGCCCACGCTTGCGCTGTTGCTGACGCGTACGATTGAGCCCAACGCACAAGCGTACGAAATGGGCGATCGCACCGCTCGTCCGCCTTACACCTTGCAAAATTTGCGCGTCACGGTAAACGACATGCCGCCAATTTTGCGCGCTTCGTGGTTGCGTGGCGTGTCGGCGATGCCCAATTCTTTTGCGCATGAATCCTATATCGATGAGCTCGCGACTGCAGCCGGGGTCGATCCGCTTGCGTTCAGGTTGCGCTACCTCGATGACCCGCGTGCACGCGAACTACTACAAGCAACGGCGGCTAAAGCGGGTTGGAAAATGCATGACCAACCACAACAACAGGGTGGGGATGGTGATATTTTGCATGGCCAAGGTGTCGCCTGGGCGCGCTACGTACACAGCAAGTGGCCTGGGTTCGGCGCGGCGTGGGCCGCCTGGATCGCCGATGTAGACGTTAACAAACGTACGGGTGAGGTTCATGTCAAACGCGTGGTGGTTGGGCACGACGCGGGGTTAACGATTAATCCTGCGGGGGTTGAGCATCAAATCCATGGCAACGTGGTACAGACCACCAGTCGCGCCATGCTTGAACAGGTCCCGACAGAACGCGCGCGCAATACCGTGGCTACTCGCGAATGGGGTTCGTATCCTATTTTGAGTTTTAGGCAGGTGCCAGTGATTGAAGTGATGCAGATGCCACGGCACAACGAACCTGCGCTTGGGGCGGGGGAGTCGGCTTCGGTGCCGGGCACAGCTGCGATCGCCAATGCGATTTTTGATGCGACGGGCGTACGTTTCAGGCAACCGCCGTTTACGCCCGAGGTCGTGCGCGCTGCGTTGAATCCTTTGATGTATCGGGGCGAGTCAGAGACGCACGCCGATAGGCCTCAATTGGCATCGCAAGCGGATGACCCGCAACTGAGCGGCTCAGCGGGGCAACGCATCGATCGCGCCGATGCGCCTTGGCCCAAGCCGCGCGCTTGGTGGCTGCGTGCCGCTGCGTTGACGGCGGCGCTTGGTACGACGCTGCTTGGCGCGACGTGGTCCTTATTCGGTCAGCGCGCATCGCTGATGCCTGCGGCGCAGTCGGGTGCAGCGTATTCAGCCGCCAGTTATTCAGCCGCAACGCTTGAACGTGGTCGCGAATTAGCAGCCTTAGGCAACTGCGTGACCTGTCACACCAGCGCGCAAGGCAAACCCAATGCCGGAGGCCTGGGGATACAAACCCCTTTCGGCACGGTCTACAGCACGAACTTGACACCTGACCCCCAAACAGGCATTGGTCTGTGGTCGCAGCAAGCGTTTAACCGTGCCATGCGCGAAGGGATTTCGCGCGACGGCCATCACTTGTATCCAGCGTTTCCATATACCTCGTTTACGCGCACGAGCGATGAAGACTTGACCGCGTTATACGGATGGCTGATGTCGCAAGAGCCGGTGCGTCAGGCAACGCCTGAAACCAAGCTTGCGTTTCCTTTCAATATGCGCCCCTTGATGGCATTTTGGAACGCGCTGTATCTAACGCCTGGGCCTTCTGTGCAAACGCCACCGACAGAAATCGAACGTTCGCCGGCTTGGTTGCGCGGCGAATATCTGGTGAATGGGTTGGGGCATTGTTCTGCTTGTCACACCTCGCGCGATGCCTTGGGGGGCGAACGCTCAGGCCTGGCGTATTTGAGTGGCGCCACGGTTGACGGTTGGCAAGCCCCGGCGCTCAATGCACGCTCGCCTAGCCCCGTGCCCTGGACCGAAGCGGCTTTCTTCAACTATTTACGCAATGGCCACAGCGCAGAGCACGGCAGCGCTTCGGGGCCGATGGCGCCCGTTATTCGGCAACTGGCGCAGGTGCCTAACGCAGATATTTCTGCCATGGCGCATTACCTCGCATCGTTTCAAGAGTCGGCGCCAGCACAGACCGCACAAACCGCACAGACCTATGTCGCGCAAGCTGCCGCGCGCGAGCCGTTGCTACTGGGCTCTGCACAGCGCATGTTTCAGGCCGCCTGTGCGTCGTGTCACCACGATGGCGATGGCCCGCGTTTGCTTGGCGTCAATATTCCGCTGGCGCTGAGCACTGGGATGCACAGTGCGCAGCCCGATAACGTCATACGAATTGTGCTCGAGGGCATCCGTCAGCCTGCGAGCGATCAACTTGGTTTTATGCAAGGTTTTGCTAAACAATTTGACGACCAGCAGTTAAGCGAACTCTTGACTTATATGCGGAGTCGTTTTGCCCCGACTCAGCCGCCCTGGCAACACCTTGAAGAGAAGATTGGGGTAATCCGTATGTCGCCAAGCTTGCATTTACCGTAAAGTTTGCCCACAATAGCGGTATTGTTGATCACCCCGGTTCTGACCCGAGCCGGGGTTTTGCTTTTTGGAAAAACACCATGGCGACTATTCCTCTTACTGTGCGCGGGGCCGAGCGCTTGCAAGCTGAACTGCAGCGGCTCAAGCATGTCGATCGCCCTGCGGTCATCAACGCGATTGCTGAGGCGCGTTCACACGGCGATTTGTCTGAAAATGCCGAGTACGACGCTGCCCGCGAGCGCCAAGGCTTTATTGAAGGGCGCATCGCCGAGCTCGATGGTACGCTTTCTAATGCGCAGCTGATTGAACCGAGCTCTATTGATGCCGATGGTCGTATCGTGTTTGGCGCAACCGTTGAAATCGAAGATCTTGAGTCAGGTGCCAAGGTCACGTATCAAATCGTTGGCGATGTCGAAGCCGATATCCGTTCGAATTTGATCTCGGTATCTAGCCCGGTTGCACGTGCCTTGATCGGTAAGTACGAGGGCGATGTCGTTGAAGTCAAAGCGCCCTCTGGTGCTCGCGAATACGAAATCATCAGCATTAAATATCTTTGATGGTGCGTGCGTCGAGCCGCGCTCTTAGCGCTAAGCCCGAAGTGCGAGGGTTTGCTTAGCGTTTGACCGACGCGCGTTTACGTACCGTTGAACCAATTGCCCCACGTCGGGCTCCGGCACGTAGCGACAACGCACTGCCGCTGCGACGTGGAATCCCATGTGAGGTATCCTTGGCGCTTGCGCGTTTGCTTGGTCGTGCTGGTCGGTCGCCCGAATAGACCGTTGGGCGGTCACCCGTCAGGTCGGTCGGTTCGCGCTCTGGTCGATTGCGCCGACTTGGCTTTTGAACCTTTTTACCTGCAGCGGCTAGCTTTTTAGGTGTGTGCGGTTCGTTGGGTTTACGCTTGGCCGGTGTCGCTGGTTCAGCTGGGGGCTTAAGATAGGTGCCCTTTGAGCCGAAGCGATACAGAATCAACATTTTGCCCAGATGGTGCACCGTGGCGCACGACAGGGTGTCGCAAATCGTGGCAAGCATGGCATCGCGTTCGTCGCGATCAGCACTGCCGGCCCGAACCTTAATCAGCTCGTGAGCCGACAGGTTTAGGTCGATTTCTTTTAAGACTGCCTCGGTCAGCCCGTTGTCACCGATGAGTACAACCGGTCGCAGGGGGTGAGCAGCAGCGCGAAGCGAACTACGCTCGCGGGGGGTAAGTTCCATAATAGTCATAAGGTAGATTGTACGGTAATGGCGAAGAACAAATTTTCTAAAGAATGGGTCATGCAGCACATTAATGACCCATTCGTCAAAATGGCGACTCAAAAGGGCTATCGGGCTCGCGCGGCTTTCAAACTAACCGAGATTCTCGATGCCGAGAAGCTGATGCGTAGGGGCGATATCATCGTTGACTTGGGATCGACCCCGGGCAGTTGGTCTCAAGTGGCGCGTGAACGCCTGGTTGGCAAGGGCGGGGTGCTCGACGGTCGAATCGTGGCGTTGGATATCTTGCCCATGGAGCCTATCGCAGGCGTTGAGTTCATTTTGGGCGACTTTAGTGAAGATTCTGTCCTTGAACAGCTTAATCAGACGCTCGAAGGAACAAAGGTAGATTTAGTTTTATCGGATATGGCACCTAATTTATCCGGGGTTGGTTTGGCTGACGCGGCCAGAGTTCAGCATGTGATTGACTTAGCTCTTGAATTTTCGCTGATGCACCTCAAAACAGATGGTGCACTGATTGTGAAAGCATTTCACGGCAGCGGCTTCTCGCAAACCGTTGAAAGCTTCAAACGACACTTCAAAAGGGTGGTCGAGCGCAAGCCCAAAGCGTCTCGCGACCGTTCTTCTGAAACTTTCTTGATCGCCAAGGGTCGAAAAGGCTAGAGCTTTGAAATTTGGTCCTGTTGCACAGTAAGGGATTACTGCGAATGGGCTTTTTTAACAGGTAGAATGCTATTTTGCCTCGTTGCAACGTCTCCTTTGGGCCAAAGGTGCGTGGCGCGTCAGAATGACAAGCTGGAGATCGGCCTTGAATAATTCCTTTTCGAAAGTCGCGGTTTGGATGGTGATTGGTTTGGTGTTGTTTACTGTTTTTAAACAGTTCGACTCCCGCACACCCGTACAAGACACCGTGAGTTATACCCAATTCATGGATGATGCCAAGTCGGGCAAGGTCCGGCGTGTTGACGTTCAAAACGATGTGATCCATGTCACGCCTGATTCGGGCCGCCCTTACACGTTGACCTCACCAGGTGATCTTTGGATGGTGTCTGATCTGCTCAAGGCAGGTGTCTCTGTGTCGGGTAAGCCGCGCGAAGAGCCCTCATTACTCATGAGCATCTTCGTGTCTTGGTTTCCGATGCTGCTCTTGATTGGTGTCTGGGTGTTTTTTATGCGCCAGATGCAGGGCGGTGGCAAAGGTGGTGCATTTAGTTTTGGCAAATCGCGTGCGCGGTTGCTAGATGAAGGCACCAACGCAATCACCTTCGCTGACGTTGCAGGCTGCGACGAAGCAAAAGATGATGTTCAAGAAATTGTTGATTTTTTGCGCGACCCCTCTAAGTTTCAAAAGCTTGGTGGTCGGATTCCCCGCGGCGTGTTGATGGTGGGTTCACCTGGTACAGGTAAGACCTTACTGGCCAAAGCGATTGCTGGCGAAGCAAAAGTGCCGTTTTTCAGTATTTCGGGTTCTGACTTCGTCGAGATGTTTGTGGGCGTGGGTGCAGCCCGCGTGCGCGACATGTTTGAAAACGCTAAAAAGCATTCGCCATGCATTATCTTTATTGACGAGATTGACGCGGTGGGGCGCCAGCGCGGTGCAGGCTTGGGTGGCG
>CALFXX010000057.1 GCA_937952975.1 uncultured Alcaligenaceae bacterium | reverse complement strand
TGCGTGAAGACGATCTGTTTACCAATATCTCGTTAAAGCTTTGGTTGCGCGAACAAAATTCGATCGACTTGCCGGATATCCCAGAAGATGATGTGTGGTCGCTCAGTGCTTACTTCGCGAAGGTGCAAGAGGCAATAAAAGGCGAGTCGCGCTGGCAGGTGGTGCAGGGCGAATGTGTCTTGGGTCTGTTTTCGTTTAACAAATTTATGTTGTGGCGCGATCTTGATCCTGATAACTGGCCGCAGGGGCATGGGTTGCTTGATCACCCGGTGATTCAACAGCTATTGATCCCGCCCACTGACCTAGGTGAGCCCGAGCCTCCGCTCATCCCCGCAACAGCATCTATTGATGATCACTTTGCACCGCAAGAGCTGTGCTATGTGGTCGATGCAGATAGCTCGCAGACCGAGGCTATTCAAACGGTCTTGGCGGGTAAAAATTTGGTGATTCAGGGCCCGCCTGGCACGGGCAAGTCGCAGACCATCACAAATATCATTGCCGCAGCCGTCAAGCAGGGCAAGCGGGTGTTGTTTGTTGCCGAGAAAATGGCGGCGTTAAATGTGGTGCATGATCGCCTTTCAGCGGCAGGCTTAAAGGTGGTGGCTTTAGAACTGCACAGCCGTCGTGCGACTAAATCAGGGGTGCTGCAACAGCTGCGCGAGTCAGTTGACTCACAGGCCTACCCCGCGGTTGCAGAACATGCGTTTCGTGCGTTAGTTGAAAGCCAAGACTTTTTGAATCTGCATGCAAAGCGGGTGAACGAGCCTCGAGAGCCCTGGGGGTTTTCTGCATTTGAAATGATTGGCGAGATATCCAAGCTTCAGCGCAGTGACTTAAATCTCTTTAACTTTGCGGTACCCGAGGCAAAGTCTTACACCAAAGAACGGCTCTCGTTGCTGACAACGGCGCTCAACAATCTGTCAGATAGGCTGGTGATGTCAGGGGTACCAAGCGAGCACCCGTGGCGAGACGCTAAAGCCAAAGTCTTAACGCCAATGGACGTAGACCGCTTAACGCTCACGTTTTCAAGCCTTGAGTCTCAACTAAAGGGCTTAGCGGGCGTGTTTGCTGAGTTGCAATTAGAGTTGGCTGAAGATGTTTCAATCTTCACCTCAATGACCTTGAGTGATTTGCGTCGGTTAAGCCTGATCGCAAAAGAAATTGATAAAGCACCTAAGGTAGCGACAGGGGTGCTTGCCAATACCCGGCTGCAAGCGCAGCGTGCTGAGTTATTGGCGATTGCGGCGAAGTTATCTGAATTGAAGTCAAGCTTGCAGGTGCTCTCAAACCAATTGATTGCCGACTGGGCCGAGCTAGACCTGGTGAGCTTGCGCACACGCTTTGCAGGCACGGGCGGCAGTCTTTTTTCAATATTCAACAAAAACTATCGGCTTGCCATGGCCGAGCTTAAGGGTATTAGTAAGGCCGAGCTGCCTAAGGGTTTCAAAAATCGCTTGGCGCTGTTAGATAACGCGCTGTTAGCTAAAACCTTAAAAACTGACATCCAAAACGTAAAGGCTGATATTCAAGGGGCGCTTGGTGAGCTTTGGCAGGTAGAAGACAGCGACTCTGATTTGTTATCCAACATTTCAATCTGGTACGAAACGGTTGGTGACGTTAATCCCACTCAATTGGCCCTTGTTGGCAAACTGTTCGGTCATGCCGAAAATCGTGAACGGGTGGTTGCGTTTGAGGCAACGCTAGACCAGATCGAGGCGAATCTTGGCTTGGTGATTACGGGTACAGAGTTTGATGCCAAACGGTATGACACCTACACGTTTGAGGCATTGAAACTTGAAAGCAGTTTCTTGCTAGGCAACATGCAGCGCTTGAACGAATGGCCCAATGTTTACGGAGCCTTAAACGATTTGCATGCTGACATCGGCCAAGACTGTTATGACTGTATTTATGACGGTCGGCTACCGGCCGCTCATATTGTTCCGGCGGTCAGGGTTTCGGTGTTAGAAAAAATCTGGAAAGAACTGGTCACGGCGGATGAAAGTTTGAGCCGACTCGACGCCTTTACCTTAGATCGCACTCTAAATATTTTTAGGACTGAAGATCGCAATCGACGCGAGATCGCTAAAGCGGAAGTGCTGCATACTTATTCAAATGGGCGTCCAACCGGCTCGGTAGGGCAGATGGCGGTGATCCGCCAAGAGCTCGAGAAAAAAACGCGTTTGTTTCCAGTGCGTAAATTGATGAATCGGGCGGGCGAGGCGGTACACCTGCTTAAACCCGTATTTTTAATGAGCCCTATGTCGATCGCTCAGTTTCTTGAGCCAGGCTCTGTCACCTTTGATCTGCTGTTAATCGACGAAGCCAGTCAAATCCGTCCTGAAGATGCCCTTGGCGCTATCGCACGTGCAAAACAGGTGGTAGTGGTTGGGGATTCAAAGCAGTTGCCGCCTACCAACTTCTTTAGCCGTTTATCCGACGATGAGGCTAA
>CALFXX010000056.1 GCA_937952975.1 uncultured Alcaligenaceae bacterium | reverse complement strand
GCAAACCTATTTCAACCCCCATCGGCATTTTGGCGGAGAAGAAATTTTTGTCGTGGAGGGGGTATTTGAAGATGAGCACGGTCGCTACCCTGCAGGGTCTTGGATCAGAAGCCCGCATATGAGCTCGCACCAACCGTTTAGCAAAGAGGGCTGTACGATTTTTGTTAAGACTGGTCATTTGTTAGTTTAGAAACGGTCTAACTCTTTTTTGAAAAGTACTCGACTAAAAAGTCAATGAGCACTCTGACCTTGGGGGCAATGTGCTTACGCGTGGGGAAAATGCGATGGGGGCGCCTGCAGTGTCGGCAGAATTGAAAGCTAAACTACGCGAAGCGTTTGCTGGCACGTTTATCGCTGTGTTCTTCGCAGGCAAAATCACGAATCACGAATCACGAGAGAACGAATGATGACAAGAATTTACTTTAATGATGTTGTGACCAGAGACGGTTTTCAGATCGAACCCAATTTCGTACCAACAGACGATAAAGTCAGATTAGTCGACGAGCTGAGTGACTGTGGTTTTGCCAAAATCGAGGTGACCTCTTTCACCTCGCCTAAAGCGATTCCGATGCTTCGTGATGCTGAAGAGGTGATGGGTCGAATCAAGCGTGTGCCTGGTGTTGAGTACACAGTGTTAGTGCCCAATTTACGCGGAGCTGAGCGTGCCTTTGAAGCGAAGGCTGATGAGTTCAATTTGGTGATGTCGACCTCTGAGACGCACAACCTAGCCAACCTCAGGATGGGTCGAGAAAAAAGCTTCGCAGGGCTGGCTCAAGTGATTCAGTACGTTGACGGCAAGGCGCCTATTAACGTGTCGTTATCGACGGCCTTTGGCTGTCCGATGGAGGGTGAGGTCGCTCAAGAGGTTGTTGAAGGTTTTGCTCAGCGCTTTGCCGATTTGGGCGTCAGAGGCCTGACGATTTGCGATACGACTGGGATGGCGAATCCAGATCAGGTTAAAAAGATGTGTGATGCCTTGCAAAAGCGCTTCGCACACTTGCAATTAACGCTGCATTTTCACAACACAAGAGGAATGGGCTTGGCCAACATCTTGGCGGCAGTTCAATCCGGCATTGTCCGTTTTGATGGCTCCTTGGGTGGCTTAGGCGGCTGCCCGTACGCGCCTGGCGCCAGTGGAAATATTTCCAGTGAGGATGCCATCCATATGCTTGATGCGATGGGGTACGACACCGGCATCAATTTTCCAAAACTGTTGCAGATGGCTCGCGAGTTACCGCAGATTGTGGGTCATGAAGTGCCAGGGCAGGTGGCAAAGGCCGGCAGTTCATATACCTTGCATCCTGAGCCCAGTTACGTGGATGAGTTGCGCCGGGCTCAGTAAAGGCCGCGAGTAGGATGACTTGCGCCGTCGCGAACAGTGCAGGCAAGTCATCGCTGAGGTTCAAGCCTTCCAATCAGTGAGGCTCGTTGCACTTACTTGGGCCGGCGTCGATACAAGATCGTCGCAATCATCTCTTGAACCGTTGTGTCATGCTGATTTACGATATTACGCTTAAAGGTAATCGTTCCGCGGTCAGGTTTACTTGATTCCTTTTTTTCAATTACGGTTGATTTCATTCGAATGGTGTCGCCGTGTTTGACCGGCGCAAGTAAGCGCCACTTATCGATTTGCACCAAGGCGAGCAGGGTGCCGTCATTAATCCCGCTGGCATACTGCAGGCCACCTGCAACACCATAAATCATCGGGCCGTGGGCAATCGGCTCGCCGAATTGTGTCGTTTTGCAGTACTCGTGATTAGTGTGTACCTCATTAAAATCGCCTGACAAACAAGCGAAATTAACAATGTCGGTACTGGTGATGGTGCGCGCGGGCGTCACAAACTCGGCATCCAGCTCGAAATCTTCAAAATAGCGGCCCCGAACTGAAGGTGTTGCAGTCGTCATGTTGGTCTGCCTTAATTAGTACGAACCCATAAAATCTTTCTTGCCGATTTCGACGCCATTGTGCCTGAGCAAGTTGTAGGCGGTTGTGACATGAAAGAAGAATTGCGGCATGCCGTATTTCACAGCGTAGTCTTCGACCGAGAGCTTTTTCTCTTTTGGTGTGCCCGGGCGCAACACAATCTCTTTGACTGCGCTGCCGTCTAATTGAGCCGCAGTAAAGCCGTCGATGAGCGCCAGTGTTTTTGAAATACGCTGCTGTAGTTCAGCAAAGCTCTGTTCAGTATCTTCGTAGGCCGCAACGTCAACCCCCGCGATACGCGAAGGCACGCTTTTTGCAAAATCACAGGCAATTTGAACTTGTCGAACAAGCGCAAGCATGTCGGGAAATAAACGCGACTGCAACAGCGTAGCCGAATCAAATTTACGCTGTTCGGCATACTGCTCGCCTTTTTTGAGTACGTCGCTCAGTGCTAAGAGCATCTGCTTTAAAACAGGAACGGTTGCGGTATAGATAGAAACAGACATGTGATCTCGATATGTTTGGAGTGGATGGAGTGAGTGCAGAGAATAACTGAGAGATGGCTAACGCCCGCCTGCGACGTCTAGTATTGTTGTGGTGACATAGCTCGCTTCGTCTGAAACAAGCCAAATAATGCCCTGCGCGACTTCCAACGCTGTCCCACCACGTTTCATCGGCACCAGGTGCTCAAGCTCGCGCACGCGGTTTGGGATTCCACCCGAGGCATGAATTTCGGTATCAATCAGGCCCGGACGCACAGAGTTCACCCGAATCCCTTCATTGGCAACTTCTTTTCCTAAGCCGACTGTGAACGTGTCGACGGCGCCTTTTGCTGAGGCGTAATCTACATATTGCCCAGGGGCGCCAATCCGCGCTGCCGCGCTCGATACGTTGACGATGGCACCACCTTTGCCGCCGTGGCGTGTGCTCATGCGCTTGACGGCCTCACGACTGCAAAGAAAAGTCCCTAAGACAGTGATGTTGAACATGCGTTGCCAGCGTGCGACGCTAATCTCGTCAACACGTGCCGTGACATCGACGATGCCGGCATTATTGACTAAGGCGCTTAATGGTCCCAATTCGGTATCCACTTTTTTAAACATGGCTTGAACTTGTACTTCGTCTGCCACATCGGCCTGTATGGCGATAGCGGTTCCGCCTTGGGCACGAATTTGGGTCACAACCTTTTCAGCTGCCTGAGCGTTGCTTGCATAGTTCACTGCGACGGCATAGCCCTTTGCTGCAGCAAGTAAGGCGGTCGCAGCACCAATACCACGGCTGGCGCCGGTAATGAGTATGACGGAATTCATTTTGATGGCTCCTAGAATTTTTCTTGTTTTAACCGGTTGAACGAATCAAGGCAATCGCCGTGCCGTCCCTTCGTACATCACCCCCCGCATTCCATTGCTCGCCTTGCTTAAGCGCGACCTGTGTGCCGCCGTCCATACGGCGCATCACATAATAGTGCTCGCGCGCAGCAAGCTCGGCGCACGTATGCGCAAATCCAAGCTCGATATTCGATAAGCCGTTCCAATTCATGGCCTGTGGCGCTGAGACAATTTTTTGCGCGTCGTCGTAGCCTGCAGCGATACGCAGCAGCGCATTGGCAACAAAGCCGACGATTCGATTGCCACCACCGGCCCCAAGCGCCGCACGGACTTGACCCTTTGCGTCAAGCATGATTGACGGGGCAAACGACGTCATAGCGCGCTTACCGGCTGCCATGGCGTTATACGCACGCTGCGTTGTCTTCGGGCCTGTCGGTTGTGCAGCGAAATTTGTTTGCACATTATTTAAATAGAACCCGCCAGTTGATAAGCGCGAACCAAAATTTTGATTGATCGTGGTGGTCATTGAAAGCGTTAAGCCCTTCAGATCGCTGACGACCAAGTGTGAGGTCATGGCGCTGGTTAAACCCGTTCCATCCGGGCCTGGCGCGAAGGTGCTGCCCAGATCGCCAGGCTCAACAGCACTGGCGCGCCGCCCAAAATCAATCTTCCTTGCACGTTCGGCAAGGTAGACTGGGTCGAGTAACGCGCTGTTGATGAGCGCGTCGCTCGCCTCGCCGATGTAGGCACCTCGATCTGCAAAGGCTAAGCGACCGGCTTCTAATACTGCGTGCAGTAAATCTGGATTGTCAGCAAGGTCTGCTCCTGTCAAACCAAGTGCCTCAATCATCCCGACGATTTGTCCGGCAGAGATTCCTCCAAACACGGGCGCTGGGGCCGTCATCACTTGCATACCGTTAAATTTGTAGCGTGCGGGCGCACGTTCAATCGCTGTGTAATTTTTCAAATCGGCTAACGTCATACGGCTGGGAAAGCCATCCTGAGTCACGACGTCTATTAACGCTTCGGCGATGATCCCTTGGTAAAAAGCCTCAACGCCTTGTTCGGCAATAAGGGCTAAGGTCTTGGCGTAGTCGGGGTTTTGGATCAGTGTGCCCTCTGCGACGGCACGGCGCGCACCTCCGCAGTAGATGCGCTGAGCCAGTGGTTCGTCTTGGATCGAGCCAATTTCCGTGAGGGTTTTAATCAGGTAGGGAGGCATGGCGAAGCCGGCACTTGCGTGTTCGCGCGCCGCGTCAAACAACGTGTGCCATGGCAAACACCCAAAGCGCTGATGAATTTTTTCTAGCGCCCGCAAGGTTCCTGGAACGCCCACCGTTCTTCCACCGAACATCGCCCTTTCGCGAGGGATGGCGCGGCCATCAAAATCGACCAGTAAGCGGTCGGTGACTGCTGCGGGGGCAGCGGCCAAACCGTCAATGACACCCGAGTTGCCGGTTTGTTGATCGTGCCAAACGATGACCGTGCCGCCACCAAAGCCAGAGGCGTGCGGCTCAACTAAGCCTAGAACCGCTTGCGCTGCAACAACCGCGTCTGCGGCCGAACCTCCGCGCTGGATCACCCTGATCGCCGCGAGCGTGGCCAGCGGAGAGGCTGTGGCGGCGACCGCATGACCTGTCGCGCCACGCTGACGCGCTTGATCATGATCCAAATCGGACTCGGACGGAAGATCGAGGTAGAGCGAGTACATGAGCTAGGCCTTTATAGTCAGAAAATGTTCAATAATTTGTTGGCAGATAGAACGTCTGTCTATCATAATGGTTTGAGTCTCTTGCGCTTAAGGGAGTTGAGCGCGCTTTGCTAAGTCTGCCTGAGCGAACACAATGGGGCTTTTATTCATTGGTTAAACGAGCGGGGGAGTATGCCGTTTAAT
>CALFXX010000055.1 GCA_937952975.1 uncultured Alcaligenaceae bacterium | reverse complement strand
GATAAACGTTTGGTTTTTCGGGTGCAATATCTAAACTAAGGTGTTCGAACCTTCTTTGCATCAGTTGTGCAGACGGTGCGCCTTGATTGCCGCTTAACGTATCATCTCTGCTAATTGTCGGGGGTGGTGCCGTAAACACCCAATGACCGTGGTCATTTAGTGCTTCGAGGTAGCGTTTAAGTGCGGTTACGTTCGAGTAGTACCCGCCAGAGAAGTCATCTGCTGCGTTCAATACCTGATCATAAAAAAATAGGTCTGGATATGCGCGGTGAGCTAATCTTGCAAAATCTTTTTGCGAATTGCCTTCGATTTCAATCGCTGCTCGCCAGAAAACGGCTTTGGAATGAGAATCAGAAATCCAGTGCAACAAGGCCGTGCCTTGAATTGATTCAGTGGCGATCTGACCGCTGCGGGTTAATCCAATACACCCAACTGCGCGCCCGGCGCGTACGCTATGGTGGGCCCAAGCAACGTCAGCGTTTTCGACTAAAGAATGTTCGCCTATCTTCAGTTCAATATCGTCAACATTCGGGGGCCAATCTTGTTCGTCGGCGTAGCGTGGGGTTCGCGGCAAATACGCTGCTAGCTCTTGCCAGATGGCTTCGTCAATAGAGATCCCAGAGTCAACGTCTCTCAGGCTCCACAAGTCCCTAGAGCCTAAAACAGGGCGAGTTTGAAGATCGTCACCAATCCAAACTTTTTCACCACGCCCAATTGCATCACTCAATTTATCAAGAAATTGTTCAATCAAATTTTCGACTGCGGCACTCGTCAACCCATCGAACCGCCAATCCTCACCATCAACTACGAACGCCATTGCCTGCCCTTTTTCGCCGCACGCGACCAAGTGCCGCGGTGTCAATTTGATACTGATCAAAGAAGCCCGTTGGCCAGTGCGCGATTCCGCCAATGTCGGTGAAGTGAAGTTCGTGAATCTGAGCTGATTCATTTGAGTCAAAGAAGTGTACGACCGCATCGGCTGCGGCTAAAAACTCAAATTCTCCTATTGCTCTTCTTATGCCGTTCAATACGTGATCGGAGTGAGTTTCTATAACAACGTTGACTCCCTTAGACGCTAACCACGCGAGAAAAGCCCCGATTTTTGACTGACCAGCAGGGTGCAAATGTGCTTCGGGGTTCTCGACAATTAGCATGCCATTTTTCTTCATTGTCAGCCCAGCAAGGATGACAGGTAGCGCGTACGAAACCCCGAAGCCCATGTTTGTGGCGCGTACCCATTCACCACCCTGTGTCTTGAACCTTAAGGCGTACGCATCAACGCCTGCGTAGCGTATTGAATCGATGACGATGGGTCGCGCAATCTCGCTTAACCAATGTTCAACTTCATATTTCAACAAGTTAAGGGTTGTTGAGCCTGGATGCTTTCTGTCTTCTGGAGTATGTTTGTTACCGAGCGACTCAAGAATTTGTGCGCTGTGCTCACCATGAACTCCAACCTCTAAATGGTCTCCGGGTAGGGATGATGCTTCAAGTCTGGCTCGCGGCCCGAAGCGTTCGGCTGAGACATAGGCAAACGCTCCAGAAGTGCCTTTGAATGCGTCTGGTGGATTATCAGGAAACTGCTTGATATCTAAAAACATAGCTGTGTCGCTTGCGTAGCCTAAGCTCCAAGCATGTAAGCCCGAGTCATCTTCTATTTGAAACTCGATGTTTTGCTCGCCGGCCCAGTTGTTGACGTCTTCGGCCGTGCCGAGGTGTAGGCCGAAGGGGCCATTCAAAGAGACGACTCCTTGCGATGACTTGGTCGTGGCTTCGCGCATGAGCAGCAACGAATGAATAACGGATGTCTTTCCCGAGCCGTTTAGTCCAGTTAAAACTGTTAGCGGAGCTATACGAAGCTCGCAGCGAGTGAATCGCTTAAAACCAGCGATAGAAAGCTTGTGCATCATTTAATTATCTCGGCGAGCGCAGCTCTGGTCTTTGATATTCGGTAGGTCACTCGGCGAGGGTCACCCGTCCCAACAGTGATTGAGCGGAGGTATTCTTCGTCGTCAAATAGATTAAGAAGTACTTCTTTAATTATTTCTTTGTTTGCAAGCACTTGGTCTAAGCTAAAAAAAGCGAGTGCAGTCGCTTGGGCCTCAAACACGGCTCTATTGATCGGTTTTTTATTGGGCGTAGACCTTGAATGGCGTCTGAAGGCAAGGTCGCCCAACACGTTACTCGCGTTAGTCATGGCGAGGCTAAATTTTTGAGCGATCTTTTCAAGATCTAAGTCGCTAAAATTAGGTAATTTATTTGAACGCTCGTCGATTCGCTTCGTAAATTCAGCTAGATAGGCATCGAGACTCGAGTATTGGCGATATAAGTCGCTATCGAATTCAAGGAAGGCGCAAAAACGTAAGACAAGCTCCCGATTCATCATTCGGCCCGTATCACGTATATTTTCTGACGAATGATCAGTGCCTTTTCGATAGAAATATTGGCCTGTCGCTTGATCGAAAGTTTCAAACTCAGAGAGTTTGCGCAAAAACTCTCTTGATCGTGGTCTCGCCATTGCATGACGAATTTCTTGGGCTGACAGAGGGCTGCCGAGAGTGTTCACTCTATTAAAAATATCGTACTTAACCTCATCGGGAGTTTGAGGCTCAATGATGTGAACGACAATTTGGGTGCTGCGAAATCTGCGCATCAGAGCTTGGTTAAGCTGAGAATACTTGAGACCGTCGAGTTCTTTCAAGTACTCAAGGTCGCGACCAATCAGCCGATGCCCATCTTTCATAAACAGGGAAATGGTTGAAAGTCTTTGCACGCCGTCTACTACCTGATAGGTCGCATCGTCCTCTTGATTAAAATAAAAAGCTGGCAGAGGTATCCCAAGAAGGATTGATTCTATTAGCCTCGTCCGTTGAAGGTTTTTCCAAACGTACTCGCGTTGAAAATCTGGTGAAAGATCAATTTCTTCAAGATTGACCTGCTCAGAGATTTCACGGAGCGTAAAGTTTTTTGTAGTAATTCTTATTAGACTAGGATCCCATGGCGAGACGGAGTCAGTGTCGCCGCGAGTGTCGTCATCGTCAACGGCATCAGCCGACAAGCTTTCAGGTAGATCTTCGCTCTCGTTTTGTTTTTTCGCGACCATGTTTTTGTATAAAAATGGATAAATTTTCATTATTTTAACTGCATTAGCACAAAAGATATATTTGTTGAACTCTAAAACGATCGACCCTGATACCTTGTTTTCTGCTGTGAGAACTATCAAGTGCCGTGGCTGTAGTCGAATATCGAGCCCCTCAGTTTGTTTTTTTAACAGCAGGTAACTAGAACCCGTACCCGCGTATTCATCGCTAAGATCTTTGTGTAGAGTCAAGCCGCAACGCCTCGCCTGCGAAAGTACGATTTCGAGTGGCCAATACTTTATCTTGAAGTCATCACCGTACCGATGTGTAACCTTGTCTGCAT
>CALFXX010000054.1 GCA_937952975.1 uncultured Alcaligenaceae bacterium | reverse complement strand
CGCTCGTTATTCAGGCTCGCATTTTTTTTGCTCGCCGCCATTCTACTCACAGCCTGTGTCAACAACAGCAAACGCGTTGAAGGCGCCGCCGCTGGGCCTGCCTACGCGGTAGATCCTTACTGGCCCAAGCCCCTTCCCAATAACTGGCTGCTAGGTCAGGTCTCAGGCATCGCCACGGACAAGAACGATCATATCTGGGTGCTGCATCGCCCCAGAAGCCTTGCCGAAGATGAACGTGGTGCCACCACGACCCCACCCAGATCAAAATGCTGCATCGCCGCACCTCCGGTCATGGAATTTGACCGGGATGGCAATTTTCTGCGTGGCTGGGGTGGTGCAGGTGCTGGCTACGACTGGCCAAAGAATGAACATGGCATCTATGTGGACCCGACCGGAAACGTCTGGATTGGAGGCAACGATCCGACCGACAACATGGTCTTGAAATTTACGGCTGATGGAAAATTTTTGATGCAAATCGGTTCGCCAGGCAAAAGTCTAGGCAGTAATTCAACGACGCAGCTTGGCCGCCCCGCTCACATGGAACTTGATCAGGCAACCAATGAATTATTTGTTGTCGACGGCTATCAAAATCGACGCGTGATCGTATTTGACGCAACGACCGGTGCCTACAAGCGCCATTGGGGTGCCTTTGGCAACGTGCCAGACGATGCAAAGATCCCGGACCACAACCCACAATCACCACAATTTGGTCAGGGCGTGCATTGCGTCAGGTTGATGAAAGATCAAACGGTCTTCGTCTGCGACCGCGCAAACAATCGCATTCAGGTGTTTTCTAAAGACGGTAAGTTTATTCGGCAAATCGTGACCGAACCTGAAACACGCAACACCGTGGCCGATCTGGTTCCAACCCAGGACCCCGCACAAAAATATATCTTAGTTGCAGACGGTTCGAACAACGAGGTCAGGATTTTGGTGCGCGAAACAGGCGAAGTCGTTGGTACCTTTGGGCGTTCAGGCCGAATGGCCGGCGACTTTCATTCGATTCATAATATCGCCATTGACTCAATGGGCAACGTTTACACCGCCGAGGCCGATACCGCGAAACGGGCGCAAAAGTTTCAGCAAGTTCGTTAAGCGACAAAATACTGTCACTGAACTGGAGGCTGACACGCCTGCGGTTCAGTGACCAACCGCAATCGTTAACTTGCCAACGCTTTCATCTCGGCATACAGATCAGCTTTACCCTCAAACCCGATTCCGACTAACTCAGGAAGGGTCACGATACTGTTCTCGACCTTGACGCCATCCGGAAAACCGCCATAGGGTTGAAACAAATCGGGATAACTCTCGTTACCGCCAAGGCCTAGGCCAGCCGCAATGGCCAGCGACATTTGATGCCCGCCGTGCGGCACACAGCGCTTGGGCGACCAGTCATACTCTTTGAGCATCTCAAGAGTGCGTAAATATTCAACCAAGCCATAACTCAAGGCGCAATCAAATTGTAGCCAGTCACGGTCACGACGCATGCCACCATAACGAATTAAATTACGGGCATCTTGCATCGAAAACAGATTTTCACCTGTTGCCATGGGCTTGTCATAATGATTGGCTAACTCTGCCTGTAATTCAAAGTCGAGAGGATCACCGGCCTCTTCGTACCAAAACAAATCGTACTGTGACAAGGCTTTGCCATACTCGATCGCAGTCTTCAAATCAAAGCGGCCATTCGCATCAACAGCCAAGCGTTGGCCTGGCCCTAGCAACTTCAGGACGGCCTCGATTCTCTTGCAATCTTCAGCTAACGAGCCCCCACCAATTTTTTTCTTGACGACCGAGTATCCACGATCAAGATAGCTTTGCATTTCGCGGGTGAGACCTTCGATACCCTGCCCCGGCCAGTAATATCCCCCAGCAGCGTAAACAAACACGTCACGTTTGGGCTTGCCATCACCATAGCGCTCGGCCAACAACTGGTAAAGCGGCAAGCCCTCAATCTTAGCCACCGCATCCCAGATTGCCATATCAATCGTGCCAATCGCCACCGAGCGCTCGCCATGACCACCGGGCTTCTCATTATTCATCATCGTTGCCCAAATCTTGTGCGGGCACAACACACCCTTCGCATCAAGCAAGGTCTCAGGGTTCGCTTCAAGCACCCGAGGAATAAATCGCTCGCGCATCAAAGCACCCTGCCCGTAACGCCCATTTGAGTTAAAGCCGTAGCCAATCACGGGTTTACCGTCTCGGATCACGTCCGTCACAACGGCGACCAGGCTCAAGGTCATTTTTGAAAAATCGATATAGGCGTTGCGGATATTGGATTTAATCGGGCGTGTCGATTCGCGGATTTCTGTAATTTTCATGAGGATGGCTCAAGGGCTACGGATAAAAAGGAAGGTTGTTCTCAGATCAGGCAATACGATACACTCAGAATGAATGATCGCCACCTGCACGTCCTCTCCTGCCACATAAAATGAACAAAAAACTCCGATGACAATCGAGCAACCACATCCAAAGCCCCACCTCATTAAAATGCACGAACTCGACAATGTCGCGATCGTTGGCAATGATGGCGGGCTTCCCGCAGGTACGGTCTTGCCGTCTGGCTTAGTGTTAGTCAATAAAGTCCCGCAAGCGCACAAGGTTGCGCTGATTGATTTCGCACAAGATGCGCCAATAATCCGTTACGGGCTCGCGATCGGGTATGCCCTCAAGCCGATCCCCGCTGGCAGTTGGGTACACGAGCGACTCTTGCGCATGCCCGAAGCACGCAATTTTGAAAACTTACCGATCGCAACGGTCAAACCTGCATCAACCGAGCCTCTTGAAGGCTACACCTTTGAAGGCTACCGCAATGCCGATGGCT
>CALFXX010000053.1 GCA_937952975.1 uncultured Alcaligenaceae bacterium | reverse complement strand
GACGTGTGCTCTTCCGATCTTCGCATCTCAGGCGAGTTGACCTGATCAAAGGCAGAGATGCTACCCGCACGCTTACCCCGTGCAAGAATATCAAGCAAGACTTCTTGATCCAAGTGAGGCAAAGCAGCCCAAAACCCTCGCCCTAACTGTTGCGCTAGCGCAAAGTCAGGATGATTTGCCTGCTCGGGAGCTCGACCGATCTCGTACATATGGGTGACATCATCCCAAGGTGCCCGCTCAGCCGGCAGACGTTCAAAAATCTCGGGACATTCTTGGGCGACATAAAAACGATTCAGGGTATCAAACAACCGAAAACGATAACCATTGGCTAACAGCAAGGGCTCATAGGCATCCCAGGCCGGTTCGCCCTTGCCCGGTGTCACGGCCTCAGCAACGATCACTTTGGGACGATACCGATTAAAGTCGTTGCCTGCCAGTACATCGCTTTCGGCACCTTCAACGTCAATTTTTAAAAAATCGATGTTTTGGACTTGATGCTGTTCGCATAGCTCTGCCAGGGTCAGCATCGGCAACTTCAGACGCTGATAATCTGCACCAAACTCTTTCGCAACGTCTGCGTGAAGCTCGATCGTTGTTGAAAAACCATGCAAGTGGTTGACGTGAAAAAAATCAACCTCGCCTACCTCACGCCCGATCAAACCTTGATACAGGATATCGCGTGGGCGAATTTTTTTGTATAACGCAGCCAGCTCAGGAATTGGCTCTGCCACGATACCGTTCCAACCACGCTCGTAAAACCAAAGCGAGACATTGTCCGCAACGGGGTGACCGGCACCCACATCAATATAAAACCCACGCTCTTGCCCAGCAAAGGCCAGCGCAAGATGGTAATCCTCTAGATTTTGGGTATAAGACAGTGGCATATGCTGCGCCTAGGAATTCGTTGAAGAGTGGACGAAAATGTTGAGATAAACTGCATCATACTCAAAGGTTAACCATTATGTCCCTACCTTCTTCAGCCCTCACCTCTTTACCCGAACACATTCCGTTGCAGGATGAACTCCCTTTTCATACCCTCAGGTTTAGATCTCCGTTGCCAGGCCCGAGATTAATCGTGACGGCAGCCGTGCACGGTAACGAAACCTGTGGAACGTTTGCGCTTAAGCGCCTTGCGCAAGAAATTGAAACCGGTGAAATTAAGTTGCTGCGTGGTTTCCTAACCTTAGTGCCGGTCACAAATCCTAAGGCCTATCGCTTACAACGCCGAGCCGGCGATCGTAATTTGAATCGGCGTTTGACACCTACTGACACCCCTCAGCAGTTTGAAGATCACTTAGCCAACTGGTTATGCCCCTTGTTAGCCGAGCATGACGGCCTGCTAGATTTGCACTCCTTTCAAAGCGGTGATCGCGCCTTCGCCTTGTTTGGCCCGGCAAACAACGCCGGACCACTAGAGCCTTTTTCGCAAGCCAGTATCGAAGAGGCTTTGGTTCAACGCTTAGGTTGCAATCGTTTTGTGTATGGGTGGCTTGATACTTATGCCAAGGGCATCAAGCGGCGTGCGCTAGAAGTACAGGCCGGGCGCTTCACTGCCGCTTCAGTTGACACCGACACAGCCTATGGCGTGGGCACAACTGAGTACATGCGCTCGCAGGGCGGCTGGGCGATTACCCTTGAATGCGGACAACATGACGACATTGGCGGCCGTGAGGTTGCTTACCAGGCGGTGATTAACACCTTAATTCATGTTGGTTTGATCAAAGGCGAGCCTGTCGCACCGGCAGCAGACTTTGAAGTGCTGGGGCTCTATGATGTCTTTGATCGCTTTCACACAGACGATCAGTTTGCCAACGCCTGGAAAAGCTTTGATCCAATTACAAAGAACAGCTTAATTGGAACACGCGCTGACGGGACCGAACTACGCGCTGAACAAGACTGCTTCATTGTGTTTCCAAACAACAAGTCACAACCCGGACAAGAGTGGTTTTATCTGGCTCGTGCAGGCGGGCGCCTAGGCCGCTAAAGATGATAAAAATCTCGAATGTTTCCAAGACTTACGCGACTGGCTTTAGTGCTTTAAAAAATATAAATCTTGAGGTCAGACAAGGCGAAATTTTTGCCTTGCTCGGCCCGAATGGTGCGGGCAAAACCACTTTAATCAGCTTGATCTGTGGCATCGTGACGCCCAGCACTGGCACCGTAACGGTTGATGGCTTCGACCACATCAAACAATATCGACAAGCCAGAGCGCGTGTGGGTCTCGTCCCCCAAGAGATTTCGACAGATATGTTTGAATCGGTTTGGAACACCGTGAGTTTTAGTCGCGGCCTGTTCGGCAAACCAGCTAACCCTGCCTTCATCGAAAAAATTCTTAGAGACTTGTCGCTTTGGGATAAAAAAGATAGCAAGATTATTCGTTTGTCGGGCGGTATGAAGCGTCGGGTGATGATCGCAAAAGCACTGTCGCACGAGCCTCAGGTTTTATTTCTTGACGAACCCACGGCGGGGGTCGATGTCAGTTTGCGGCGCGACATGTGGCAATTAGTGAAGGCTCTCAAACAAACGGGCGTCACCATTATTTTGACGACACACTACATCGAAGAAGCCGAAGAAATGGCCGATCGCATTGGCATCATTACCAACGGCGAGATCCTTTTGATTGAAGAGACTAGCCAATTGATGAAGAAGTTAGGTAAAAAAGAATTAGTGTTGCAATTGACAAGCCCACTTGCCTCCATCCCGACCGAACTCAGCCACGCGGGTCTATCCCTGGCCAAAGAAGGCCATGAATTAATTTACACCTACGATGCCACCAATCACGACGTTGGCATCACCAACCTGCTCACGCGACTCGCACAAGCAAATATCCATTTCAAAGATTTACACACCACTGAAAGTTCTCTAGAAGATATTTTCGTGAGTCTCACGACGCACAAGGATGAACAATGATGCGTCTGAACCTTCACGCCATCCGGGCGATCTTCAATTTTGAGATGTCCAGAACGCGCCGCACCTTGATGCAAAGCGTGATTGCACCCGTTATTTCAACCTCGTTGTACTTCGTCGTTTTCGGAGCAGCCATCGGCTCGCGCATGACCGATATCGACGGGGTGAGCTATGGCGCTTTCATCGTCCCGGGTTTGATCATGCTGTCGTTGCTCACGCAAAGTGTTTCAAATGCCTCTTTCGGAATCTATTTTCCAAAATTTACGGGCACGATCTACGAATTACTTTCGGCTCCGATCTCGCACTTTGAAATCGTTTTAAGCTATGTGGGCGCAGCAAGTGTCAAATCTATTTTTCTTGGTTTGATTATTTTGGCGACTGCCACGTTTTTTGTACCGTTGCAGATCGCCCATCCGTTCTGGATGCTATTTTTTTTGATTGGCACCTCAATCACGTTTAGCTTGCTGGGTTTTATCATTGGCATCTGGGCCGATAACTTTGAAAAGCTACAAGTTGTCCCCTTGCTGATCATCACACCCTTAACTTTTTTAGGGGGTAGCTTCTATTCACTTGAGCTGCTACCAGCGTTTTGGCAAAACGTTGCTCTGCTGAATCCCATTGTCTACCTGATTAGTGGCTTTCGTTGGAGTTTTTATAACGTTGGCGATGTCAGCTTAGGCCTAAGCGTTGCAATGGCACTGGGGCTTTTAACCCTTTGCGTGACGATCATTGCTTGGATATTTAAGACTGGCTACAAACTGAAAAACTAACCCTCAAGTACGTTGCAGGTTACAAACTGCACACGACCCGATCCGGCTAAAGTGCATACGTACCAGATCATGGCGGTCAGGTCTTAAAACCGCTTAGAGCTGATCGGCTTGCGTCGCGAGCCATTGAGCCATCACCGCAGTCCCTTGCAAAAAATCATCAATCGACATCTCTTCGTCGGGGTGATGGCTGCCGTTTGGATTGCGAATAAAGATAAAACCAAAGGGAACCCCGGCCGCACAAAAGGCCGCAGAATCGTGCGAGGCGGGGCTTGGCAAATCGCACGCATTCAACCCTAACTGCACGGCACAGTCTCGCAATTGTTGCGTAATCATTGAGTCTGCTTTGGCAACTTTTGCCGAGGCGCGCACACCAAAATCAAAGGTCACGCCGCGCTTTTTTTCAATCTGCTCAACAATCGCCATCAGTGACTGTTCAAGCTCGACGACGTCGGCATCCTCGTAGGCTCTGACATCTAAACTAAACTGAAATTCGCCTGGCACGATTGTCATACCGTGACGCGCAGGGTTGGTGTGAAACTCACCAAAGGTACAGGCCATCAGGCGCCCGGCACTTTCCCACTGCTGCCATAACGCATCGAGCGCAACCGACAAGTCTGCAGCGGCGAGCCCTGCATCGTGTCGAAAGCGTCGACCGAGTCCAACATGACCATATTCACCCGTGATTTTGACTCGCGGAAACCTGAAGTGACCAGGCACACCTGTTCCGATCGCTAAGGCATAGCCGGTTAACGCCAAGCTAGGTGCCTGTTCAATATGCAACTCTAAAAAGGCTTTGACGTTGGCTTTGCTCAGATAAGCCACGCCCTTGCTAACAGCCTCGGGATCACCGCCCGCCTCGCGCAGATGTTGCTCAAGGGTCAACCCAGTATCGATACGGCGTTGCTGTAGCGCACTTGCAGGCAACGTCCCCAAGGCGCCTCGACTACCCACGTACGAGACCTGAAACCAGATACTTTCTTCGGCTCGGATCCCCATCACAACCACATTGCAATTCAGTTTAAGCCCAGCCTGCTGCATCGCCTGCACGGCAATCAAGCCCGCCATCACACCGGCTGCGCCATCATAGTTGCCACCACCGAGCACTGAATCAAGATGCGACCCGATCACGATCGCTGGCGCCTGACGATCACGTCCGGGCCAAACCATATAGGTGTTACGCATATGGTCGTGTCTGATCTCTAAGCCAAGTTTGCGAGCGTACTGCTCGACCAGCTCATGACCAAACTGCTCGCCCTGACCGTACGTATCACGGGTCACACCGCGATGAACGGCATCCACACTACCGGCACGCAAATCATCAAAAAGTGTTGTTGCTTCGGCATGCAATGCAAGGACGTGCTGTTTAAGCTGTTGCGCGGAGTTCATGATTCAATCAGTCAGGTTGGGGTTACGCTGTGCAAGTATTTAGTTATGTTAAGCCAGCGTTGCAAACTCTGCCATCAGATTAGACTTTTCTTCGAAGCCAAAGCCAGCTGCCTCTGAAACCTGAACGATGCCTTGCTCAATGACGGTGGCATCGCCAAAACCACCCATTGGCTGAAAGACGCCCGGATACACTTCGCAGCCGCCCAACCCCAGACCAGCCACGACATGCAAGCCAAGCAATTGACCGCTGTGGGGGTAACAGAAGCTTCTGTCAAAACCACGGTTTTCTAGCTCGCCGACCATTTTGGCGTACTCAGTCACGCCGTAACACAGGCCGGGATCCATTTGAAAGATATCCAAATTTTTCCGTGCACCGCCAAACAAGGCAAGATTTTTAACATCTTGCCTTGAGAATAGATTTTCACCCGTTGCGAGCGCACCGTTGTACTCTTTGGCCAAGGCAGCATTGAGTTCGAAATCCAACGGATCACCCGCCTCTTCGTACCACAGCAGGTTGTAGCCTTGCATCGCTTCACCGTAGGCGATTGCTTGCTCTAAGCTAAAGCGGCCATTGGCGTCGACGGCAAGATTGCTACCCGCCCCCGCAATCGTCAAGGCTCGTTCAATACGATGCATATCCTCAGCCAGTGAGGCCCCACCAATTTTCATCTTAAAACGATCAAAGCCTAGGTCGCGATAGCCGCTCAGTTCACTTTCGAGTCGACCCGCCTGTTCGCCCGGGTAGTAGTAACCGCCTGCAGCGTAAACAGAAACCTTAGAAGAGTAATGTTTATAACCAAAGTGGCGCGCAATCAACGCACTGACGGGCTCGTCATTGAGCTTTGCGTTCAAATCCCACACAGCGAGCTCTAAGGCACTCGCGGCATGCGCCCGATCACCGTGCCCGCCTGGTTTCTCATTTTGCATGGCACACGCTAAAACTTTTTCAGCACTGAGCTGACCGTTATCTTGCAACAGGCTGTCGGGCTTAGCCGCTAACAGTCTGGGAACCATGCGTTGGGTAATGATGCCACTTTGCGCGTAGCGACCAATCGAATTAAACGACAGTCCCACAACGGGTTTACCGTTGCGAACTTGATCGGTCACTAGCGCGACTAGCGACACTGTGTGAGTCGAAAAATTAATCACTGCGTTTGAAACATTACTTTTCAAAGGGACTGCTTTTTCAAGAATTCTTGTGATCTTCAAACCGTACCTTTGTTCATCTGTTTGGCGCTTTAAATTCGCAGCCTATGGCTCGCGCGTCGCGCCCCGAGCCACGCACTGCGGCGCAGGGCGCGCCCGAATTACATCAAGAATACGCCTTTACCTGTCGTCTGCTTATCAAACAACTGATACGCTTTTTCGGCATCGGCAAGCGTCCATCTGTCTGTAAACAAGCTATCGACATCAATCTTGCGATCAGCAATAAAACGCGCGCAATCTGCTTGACCGTTGGTTGAAAAGGTCCAAGACCCAATCAAGGTCACTTGCCGACGAAGCATGTCGGGGCTGACATCGAGTGATACCGTCCCACCCTCACCCACGAAGCACGCTTTACCCCAAGTCCGTACACATTGAACGGCTTGCTTTCGAGCTTCAGGCGAAGACGATGCATCCAGCGAAGCGTGCGCGCCTAAGCCGCGGGTCAACTGACGAATGGCGGCGACAACATCGGTATTTGAGGGATTAATGACCTCGCTTGCCCCAAAAGCTTTAGCGCGCGCCAAGCGCTCTTCGCTAACATCTAGCGCGATTACGCGTGCACCCATGGCTGCCGCCAGTTGCGTGGCAGATAAACCGACTGGCCCTTGCCCAAAGATCGCAATGGTTTCGTCACCGGCGAGTTCGAGTCGCTTAAGCGCTCCCCAGGCCGTACCTGTTCCGCAGGCAATTGCTGCGCCCGTTTCAAAAGACAGCTCAGCGGGCAATTCAACGATCGTACTAGCGGGGCATTTCATGAACTTGGCGTGCGCACCGTTACCGGTAGCGCCGTAGACTTCAGCCACGCCTTCAACGCAGAGTTGCATCCAACCGGTCGAGCAGTGTGGGCATGCGCCACACCCACGATAGTGATGGCACATTGCGCGTTGACCAATATAGGCTTGTTTAGGGCTGACGTTCGAGCCAACAGCCACCACAACGCCGCAAGGTTCGTGTCCAGCAATGACAGGCTCTGCATTGGCAAAACCAAGCGCTTTCATCGCCTCGCCTGGCGCTGCGCGATAAAACTTTAAATCACTGCCGCACATCCCCGACGCTTTGATCTCAAGTACAACTTCATTTGGCCCAGGTGTGGGGTCTGCAAAATCGCGCATTTCAATTTTTCGATCACCAACAAAAACGATACCTTTCATGCCTGTCCCCTTTTTTAATAATTGAATTGTCTTTGGTAATTTTTAATTGCACTAGGTGACTATCACCGCAAAATAAACGGATTCGCCGGCGCACCTTCAGCGTATGAGATCCAAACACTCTTGGTTTCGAGGTACTGCTGAATCGAAGCCAAGCCACTTTCGCGCCCAAGGCCCGAATGCTTCATACCGCCAAAGGGCATCATGTAACTGACTGCACGATACGTATTGACCCATACCGTACCAGCCTTGAGTGCGGATGACATGCGCATGGCGCGACCAATATCACTGGTCCAGATACCCGCAGCCAAACCATAAATCGTATCGTTAGCCATCTGGATGGCATGAGCCTCATCCTCAAAGCCCATAATTGATAACACTGGACCAAATACTTCTTCGCGCGCAATCCGCATTTGCGGATCGACGTCAACAAAAATAGTCGGCTCAACAAATTGTCCTCCAGGCAAATCGCTGCCCGTTGCCGGGCCTCCGCCTAAGATACAACGGGCACCCTCAGCTTTCGCGATATCGATATAGTCTAGAATTTTTTTGTACTGACCCGGTGTAGTGACAGGGCCAATATTGGTATCGGGCAACATCGGATTACCTTTACGAGCCGAAGCCCCCAACGCTGCCACTTTTTTAGTGAACTCTTCACGAACCGAGTTTTGTACCAAGAGACGCGAACCCGCAATACACGTTTGACCGGTGGCAGCAAAAATCCCCGAGATCACACCTGCGGCCGCTTTATCTAAATCACAATCAGCAAAAACGATATTGGGCGACTTGCCACCTAGCTCAAGAGAGACACGCTTCATCGACTGAGCAGCCTGCGCATAAATCTTTGCGCCCGTCACATCTGAACCCGTAAACGTAATCTTGGCGACTTGAGGATGATCCACTAAGGCAGAACCCGCCTCAGCACCATACCCTGTCACAACGTTGAACACACCATCCGGAAACCCAGCTTCTTTTGTCAACGCAGCGTACTCAAGCGTGGATACCGAAGCAAACTCAGAGGGCTTAATCACCACAGCGCACCCTGCCGCGATGGCCGCTGCACATTTCCAAGCGATAAACAATAAAGGTGAATTCCAAGCCGTTAACACCCCTACGACCCCAACGGCCTCGTAGCGAGTAAAGGCAAACATATCGGGTTTATCGATTGGCATCACTGCGCCTTCGATCTTGTCGGCTAAGCCACCGTAATAGCGAAACCACTCAGGGTGATAGTTCACCTGGCCACGCATTTCGGCCATCAACTTACCGTTATCGCGCACCTCGATTTCTGCTAAGCGCTCAGCGTGCTTTGTGACCAGATCGGCTAAGCGAATCATGAGTTTGCCGCGCTCAGTCGCAGTCATTTTTGACCAGGGGCCTTCGCGCATCGCACGCGAGGCAGCGGCCACTGCGCGATCGACGTCTTGCGCACAGCCTTGGGGGATTCGCGCCCACGGTTTACCTTGGTAAGGGTCAATGCTATCGATCCATTTTTGACCAATGGGCTCAACGTATTGGCCGTCGATGTAGTGATTGTAGGTTTTCATCAGTTTGCCTTTTCTTTATTTTGCAAAGATATCGTTATCCTGTTTGGCACCACTCGTTAACAGCTCGGTACCAAAGAAATTATTCTCTCGCGTGTCACTCTCGCGTATCAGTATGTTAATCAGTCAAGCGCTCAAGACACGAGACTATTGCAGCAAGGTACTCACGTCTTGCGCAATGGTAGTCATCGCCTGATCTGCAGCCTCAACAATGTTGTAGAGACGAATAAAGCCGTGAGGTAAACCGGCGATGCGTCTTGTCATGACAGGCACACCGGCCGAAATTAATTTCTTGGCATAGAGCTCGCCATCATCACGCAACACGTCATACTCGGAGGTCAACACCACTGTGCGTGGCAAGGCTTCAATATTTTGTTGCGCCATCGGTGAAATTTTTGGATCGCCGTGCATTGAGGCCGGCGCGTAAAGTTCAAAAAACCATTGCATATCGCGCTTGGTCAACTGCATACCATCGCTAAAATTTTTATACGACTCCGTGTTGAAGTCATGGTCAGTCACAGGGTAAATCAACAACTGACCTTTAATCGCTACGCGACCCAGCAATGAATGCGTTGCCACGGCAGCTAAGTTACCCCCTGCGCTATCACCACCAACAAGCAAAGGCACTGTGGCACCGATCAAGTCTTTCATGTGTTCAGACGCCCAAACAATTGCGTCTTCACTATCATTGATCCCTGCAGGAAAAGGATGCTCAGGCGCCAAGCGATAGTCGGGCAACAGCACTGCACACTGGCTGCGCTTAGCGAGCGCGCGCGCCATCGCATCAAAGTCGTCGATCGTGCCAATCACCCAACCGCCCCCGTGCAGGTAAACGATCAAGCCTTTGAC
>CALFXX010000052.1 GCA_937952975.1 uncultured Alcaligenaceae bacterium | reverse complement strand
GAATCTCAATGACCGACTTAGCCGAGCGCGTCAATCTGTCGGCAACCCCTTGTTCTGAACGCGTGCGTCGACTAGAACGTGAGGGCATCATCATGGGCTACTACGCCCGCGTCAACCCCGCCGCGCTAGGTAAAAACCTTTTAGTGTTTCTTGAGATCAAACTCTCTACCAAGTCAGACGACGTATTTGAAAAGGTCAAAAAAGAGCTTGAGTATGTTCCTGAGGTGATGGAGTGTCATCTGGTCTCAGGTGATTTCGATTATCTAATCAAGGCGCGCTTGGCCGAGATGGGTAAATATCGGCAACTATTAGGCGAAATTCTCAAGCGCCTGCCCGCCTCAGCAGAGTCGCGCAGCTATGTCGTGATGGAAGAAATCAAAGAGACACTTTATTTGGCAGTTGATCGCTAACCTAGCGTACGAATGAAATCCCACAACACCGGATGATCAGAGTTTGCAACGTTAAAACGAAACCAGTTCGAGGCGCGATCTTCGGGTCGAAAATAGGCACCAGGCGCTAACCAGATGCCATGCTGCAAGGCACGCGTGGCGACCGTTGCACTGTGTTTTGGATCAATCGGTAATCGTGCCCACAAAAATAAACCGGCGTCAGGTTGCTGAAAAATCTCAACACCCGCAGCTTGCATACTGGCGCATACCCGTTGATGCGCCTGCTTTAATTTGTCGGTTAAAAATTTGAGGTGCTGTTGATAGTGCCCATCGCTCAACACATTAGCCACGATGCGCTCAGTCACTTCTGACGAGGTCAAGCCAACAGCCATTTTGCTGCGCGCCAGGCTTGCCAATATATCTGCGTGCGCGGCCACGTAGCCAACACGCAGTGTGGGCGTAATCGTTTTAGAAAACCCAGAGATATAGATCACGCGACGAAGCCCTTCAAGCGCGGCTAAACACGGCGCGCCTTCTGGCGCAAGCTCACGGTAAATGTCATCTTCGATCACCCACAAGCCGTGCTGATCAGCGATCTCGAGCAGACGCTTGGCATGGCTAAAAGACAGCGTTGTACCCGAAGGATTTTGCAATACAGTGTTCACAAAGAGCGCTTTGGGGCGAGCGCGCTTAATCAGCAAAGTGAGTTGATCAAGATCATGACCGTCTGCACTGCGAGGCAAACCCACCACCTTGAGGCCCGCCAGCTGCAAGATCTGCAGTAAGTTGCAGTAGCAAGGGTCTTCAACGATGACGGTATCACCTGGCCGCAATAGCGTGCGCACCACCAAATCAAGTGCTTGGGTCGCACCCTGCGTGAGCAATACATTTGATGACTCGACTGGGATGTCGTTTCGCCTCAGTCTGGCTGCGATCTGCTCGCGTAACGACGCCATGCCGAACGGGTGCCCGTAACCACCAAAGCGCGCGCCCGGCACACGGCTCAACGTACGCACAGCCTGCTGCAGGCCACTTTCGTTAATCCATTCACCCGGTATCCAGCCACAACCCGCCTTAATCGGCACGGAGTGATCCGCAAAGACATCCGACAACAACCAGGCGGCATTCAGACTAGGGGCTGACCAGGCTGGCGTCACCGACGCTGCTGCGGTGCGCTTATCGACGACACGATACGAGGCACCCCGCTTGGCGATCACCTGGCCAGACGCAACCAGGCGCTGATACGCCTCTGACACCGTGAACGCGCTGAGACCCTGCTCACGCGCAAGCTGGCGTACCGAAGGCAAGGCATCACCCGCCCTTAACGCTCGCTTGCCAATGGCATCGGTCAAACTGACCACGATTTGTTCTACGAGGCTTTGGTCAGCGTTTCGGTCGAGGTTCAGTGAAAGGGCCAAGCGGGCCATCCGATTTGTCGTTGTAGGCAGCAGCGCCCAAGGCTCGTGCACGCCCAAAAATAGGCGACGTCGGTTTATCGGTGCGTTAAACCGATGACCAGTACAGTTTGCCATAAATTCAGGCAACTGTATTGGTCGTGACTGAGGCGACGGCGCTACAGTAAGGGGTCAACCCGATCACCGGAGAACCCCATGAACGCTGTCACCGAAGCCGTTAGCCTGTCCAACACTGTGGACATGACCAATTTCTGGATGCCTTTTACGGGCAACCGCCAGTTCAAAGCTGCCCCGCGCATTCTTAAAAGCGCCAAAGATATGCACTTCACCACCATGGATGGCCAAAAAGTGCTTGATGCAAGCGCTGGTCTCTGGTGTGTCAACGCCGGTCACGGTCGCACTGAAATCATCGAGGCCGTGCACAAGCAAATGCAAGAGCTTGATTACGCACCACCGTTTCAAATGGCTCATCCGTTAGCGTTTGAAGCCGCCAAAGTTGTTGCAGGCGTGATGCCAAAAGGCTTAGATCGCATCTTTTTTGCGAACTCGGGCTCTGAGGCTGTCGACACTGCGCTCAAAATGGCCTTGGCCTATCACCGTGCGCGTGGCGAAGGCCAGCGTACCCGACTGATTGGTCGCGAGCGTGGCTACAGCGGCGTGGGCTTCGGCGGAATTTCGGTGGGCGGCATCGTTGCCAACCGCAAGGCCTATTCAGCCAATCTGATTCCTGGCGTGGATCATTTGCCGCACACTCATAGCATCCCCGACATGGGCTTTAGCAAAGGTCAACCGCAGTGGGGCATGCACTTGGCCGATCACCTTGAAGCCTTGTGCGCCTTGCACGACGCCTCAACCATTGCTGCCGTCATCGTTGAGCCAGTGGCCGGTTCAACCGGTGTGCTGGTGCCGCCTGTAGGCTACTTACAGCGCCTGCGTGACATTTGCACCAAGCACGGCATCTTGCTGATTTTTGATGAAGTCATCACCGGTTTCGGTCGCTTAGGCAAGGCAACTGCCAGCGAATTTTTTGGCGTGACACCTGACATGATCACGATGGCTAAGGCAATCAACAACGCTTCGATCCCGATGTCGGCTGTTGCTGCCAACACGCATATTTATGATGCCATTATTAACGCCAGCCCAGCCAATGCGATTGAGATGTTTCACGGCTACACCTATTCATCGCACCCCGCGGCTGCCGCTGCCTGCCTGGCAACTCAAGAAATCTACAAGCGCGAAAAGTTGTTCGACCGTTCGCTGGCCTTGGCGCCAAAGTTTGAAAAAGCCATTCACGCGCTGCGTGGCGAGCCTTACGTCAAAGACATCCGTAACCTTGGCTTGATGGGTGCGGTGGAGCTTGAGTCGCGCGCAGGCGCCCCAGGCGCACGTGCCTACGACGTGTTCTTGAAGTGTTTAGAAATGGGCGTGTTAGTGCGCTACACCGGCGACAGCTTGGCGTTTTCGCCACCACTGATCGTCAGCGAAGACCAGATCGACGAGATTTTCAATACAGTCAAAAAAGCGATCAACCTGACCGCGTAAGATTGGCGTTGTTTAAGGTTGCCGCTTTTTAATGTTGCCACTTTAAGACCGCATACAAAAAAGGCGCTTCGGCGCTTTTTTTGTTGTCACAACTCTTGGTGAGCCGAACAACAAGCCAGAAGCTGCGCCAACGATTATGATGGTCTGAACGTAGTACTCGCCATGGCGCGTCATGCTGCCCAGGCGTAATGTCATGTCGTAGAGGCCTCTAGGCCCTTGTCACCTAACCCTTGCAGGAATATTTTCACTTATGAATTGGCAACTTCCATTTCAATCTGGCCGTCAACCTGTGTTGGCCCGCAATATCGTTTCAACTTCACAGCCTTTAGCCTCACAGGCCGGTGCAGCCGTTTTTGCGCGCGGTGGCAATGCCATTGACGCCGCCATTGCTGCAGCGATTACGCTGACGGTCGTTGAGCCCACCATGAACGGTATTGGCGGTGACGGCTTTTCGATCATTTGGGATGGCAAAAAACTGCATGGCCTGAACGCCTCAGGACGTGCACCCGCCGCCTGGTCACCCGAGCGCTTTAAAGGCATGGCTACCATGCCCAAGAATGGCTGGGATTCAGTCACCGTACCCGGCGCCGTGTCACAGTGGGTTGCGTTATCAAACAAGTTTGGCCAGCTGCCCTTTGAAGACTTATTCAAAGACGCGATTCGTCACGCACGCGAAGGGTTTCCGGTCAGCCCAGTCATCTCTAAGCAATGGGCAACCGCTGTCAAAGAGTTGGCACAACACCCAGGCTTTACCGCTTTCATGCCAAATGGTCGCGCCCCTGCTACCGGCGAGATCTGGAAATTTGCCGATCAAGCGGACACACTTGAAGATATCGCACGTACCAAGGGCGAATCGTTTTATCGCGGTCGTCTGGCAAAGATGATTGCTGCCTTCTCGGCAGAATGCGGTGCCGCGATGACTGAAGCTGATTTGGCTGCACATCAGGCTGACTGGGTCGAACCCATTTCAACAAATTTCCGCGGCTTTGACGTGCATGAAATCCCACCCAATGGACAGGGCCTTACCGCACTGTTAGCACTGAACATCATCGAACATCTGCCTTACAACGAAACTGCCCCGGGCTCAGCAGAGCGCATGCACTTGGAAGTTGAAGCCATGCGTGTTGCCTTTGCCGACTTGTACGCCCACGTTGCCGACCCCGCGTTTATGAAAGTCAGCGCCAAAGATTTGCTCAGCAAATCCTATGCACGCGAGCGCGCCAAACTGATCAACCCTAAAAAAGCAGGTACCTACGAGGCGGGCCAGCCACCCTCAGGCGGCACCATCTATTTGTGCGCGTCAGACGCCGACGGTCGCATGATTTCGTTTATTCAATCGAACTTCAAAGGCTTTGGCTCGGGCGTTGTGGTGCCTAAAACCGGTATCGCCTTGCAAAATCGCGGCTCTGGTTTTGTCACCACCCCCGGTCATCCAAACCAAGTCGCAGGCGGCAAGCGCCCCATGCACACCATCATCCCCGCCTTCATGACGCGTGATGGTCAACCTGAGATGGCCTTTGGCGTCATGGGTGGCAACATGCAGGCGCAAGGGCATATGCAAATGGTGTTGCGTCGTGTAGTTGAGCAGCACAATCCACAAGCCTGCTCAGACGCGCCACGCTGGCGGATCAATGACGTCGCCGAACTCACTGTTGAAGCGACAGTGAGCCCAGCTGTTATCGCAGGGCTCAAAGCCATGGGTCATTCACCGATTGTGGCGCCACCTGACAGCACCGACTTTGGTAGCGCACAGTTGATTGCACGCTTGGGCGAAACACAATCAAGCACTGGGCCATTTGCCTACGCCGCAGGCTCTGATCATCGCCGCGACGGAGAGGCTGTCGGGTACTAAGACTGGCCTTGAGGCTGGGTATGAGAGTGTGACTGAGGGTGCGTTTGGGAGGCCACCACCGGCGGCCCAAACGTGACTGGCAAGCCGTGTAACCTCTCAAGAGGCTGGTCTTTTTCAAAGTACCAGCCTTGCCCACAGTGGCACCCGAGTTGCACCAACACGTTGCGCTGCTGAAGGGTCTCGACGCCCTCGGCCGTGACTGAAATTCCAAGATTTTGCGCCAGATCAATAATATTTTTTACAACAATATCGGCATTTTTACTCTTGCCTAACTGGTGAATAAATTCACGATCGATTTTCAAGTGATTGAACGGCAAGGCAATCAAACGCGAGTGCGATGAATAGTCTTTACCGAAATCGTCAATGCTAATCCCCAAGCCCCACTCTCTAAGCTGAGTGATTTGTGAGCCAACCTGTGCATTGGCCTCGATGATCTTACCCTCAACAATTTCAAGCACGAGCGAACCAAACTCGCTCTTGAGGTGGGCAAGACGTTGACCAAAAAGCTTCAGTAGATATTCGTCTGCAAACAGTAAGCTTGAAACGTTAATGGATACCAATACGCCCGGAAACTTTTTCTTGATCGTCGGCAAATCAGTCATGATTTGATCAATCATCAGATCGGTGAGCTCTTGGATGCGTCCGCTTTCTTCGATGATCGGGATAAAGGTGTCTGGGGCCACCGCACCTAACTCAGCATCATGCCAACGTGCGAGAGCTTCAAAACCAATGACTTTTCCAGACGCTAGGTCAACGATCGACTGATAATGAGGCACGATAATTTTTGCACGTAGTGCCGAATGCAACTTGTTTTCTAAAACGATGTTTTCAAGCAAGCGATTGCGTTTGCGCAAATCGTTGGTCTCGTAGGTATTCAACATAAAGCGCAAACCGATATAGATCATGTAGCGCATCACGCCTAAGATCAATAAGCTCGTAAACACAAACATATTGATCGCCGTTGCAGCAAACGGCGAAGCCGAGCCCGACACGTTCATCTCAACGGCGCGAATCAGCCAACAAAGCGCCTGAAGAATAAACACATAGCCCAAGGCTTTTAAGTAATTATTTTTAATGACTGCCTGCGTCTTGTGCGCCGCGTAAGACACCCATAAGCTGCCAAAGGCTGCCGCAACGGCAACGACTGTTTTAACAAAGACTGACGAGGTTTGTTGCTCAAGCACAGCCAGCACACAAAAATATGCCACACCAAACAGCAGGTACAGAATCGGCTTAGGCAGGGACCCGCGCACGGCTCCACTGGGCAGGCTGCGCAACGAGTGCGCAAACAAAAAGTAAGCGCTGAAGTTTATGGCGTTTGCAAAGACTACCGAAATCAGGGGCGTGAGTTCTTCTCTAAGCACCGTCAAGCCAGCCGCAACACCGCTCAGTAACGTCGCCCCAATCCAATAACGTACCGACGTATCAAGGCGACCTTTGAAAATCCAACACATGGCCACGCCAATGACCACTGAAAAAGCAGCAAAGAAATGAAAGAGAATCGGTATCAGTGAAACGGCCATACAAACCTTAAGTGATGCTATTGAAGCTAGGTATGCTCATGCTATGCATGCCACTGCACGGCGCTCACGTTCGCAACATCGTGCGTCACGGTATCGGCCGTTGTAATCGTCACTGCGTTTGCCGTAGGTGCTGTCGTAAAAGTTGTATGGCTGGAGTCCACTGTCGCGGCGCCTGCCGTAACGACCTCTGTCCAGTTGCCGGTGGGGTTAGGTGTCGCACCAGTCACTGACGCCGTTGGGCCTGACGCTGTCACAGAACTCGGGGCACCCGTTGAACCCGAAACATCCACCACGGTCGTCCAGCTTGCGCCATGTAATGCCGTCGTTAAGTTTGTGCCGCTCGCGGGGTTTGCCAAAAGATCTGGCGTGCTGAGATCATGGGCAACCGACCCAACGGGAGCAGTGGGCACATTCGCGACATAATAGGTTGTACTGCCAACGGTGACTGCCACGGTTGTACTGTCGTGACCGGCTTGATCTAAATTGACCGTGGACGTGACGGTTGACGAACTATTCAAAATACCTGAAAGATCAATCTTGTCACCTTGAGTCTTGCTGAAATCGGTGATGGTATCAGCGGCTACTAACTTGCTTGTTGGGCTGTCTGCCAACGATACATACTTAAACGTGTCTGCCCCTCCGCCGCCGGTCAGCACATCACTTCCGCCCCCACTGATCAAGGTGTCATTTCCTTTACCGCCGATCAGGATGTCATTACCTCCGGCACCAATCAACGTTTGGCCTGTATCCCCTGCCCTCAACACATCAGAGCGCGAGGTGCCAGTAATGATTGAGGGCGCTACAGCGGCGCCCTTGACGATTGTGAGAATCTCGGTTTGGACTGTTGATTTAAAAAGATCTGGATTGCCCGTTACCGTATTGACAACGTCGTAACTGATGACTGCGGTCGTCGATTGCCCGTTTGCCATGCTGGTGTAGGCACTGACGGAAGTATCAATACTGAAAGCTGTTGTTGAACCGCCGATTAAGCCGGTGACACCTGGCAAAGACTGCACCTCAACACCATCCACAGCAATGACTACATTTTTGATCGACATGGTCGCTCCGCCGGGGCTCTTAGCGACGCCTTCCAATAAATCAATGCTCTTCGTACTGGCGCCTGCGCTGTAGATGTCCGTCAAACCACTAGTACTTGTAAAAACAGGCGTATAAATATCTTTACCCGTCACGGTGATCATTGCGCTTTGCGTAACTTTTCCACCGTTGCTGTCAGTGATGTCGTAATTAATATCGACAACTTTTGTTTGACCCGTTGCCAAATTAAATAAATCCTTGTTGGTGTATGACGGGTCCACATTAATAACCTGCTCCGGACCGGTAAATTTGATCCAAGAAGGGAGTTTAGACACGTCTTTTTCAAGCACTCCGTCAATCCAATAGGTAGCAGAGCCACGGTTTAGATTGACACCATCTTGCAAATCATACGCAATATCCGGATACGGTCCGGCTACCGCTATATTCTCTTGTTTATCACCTACAACAAAAACTCGTTGGATAAGGGGGCCCACAGTAGGTGCAGTGTTGGGACTCGTTGCGTTTGGAAGGGTATCTTTCTGCCCTTGAATCGTGAAGTCAACGACCTTCGTCGTGCCATCGAGTGCAGTCACCTTAAACTGGTCAACCTTAGTTTGCGTCTCCGTCAAAGCTTGTAGAGCAACAATATTATTAGCGACGGAATAAGTGTACGTACCATCAGTCGCTAACGTTAGATTTCCCCAAGTACTTCCAACCCCTGTAACACTGCCAGCGCTGGTTTGAAAGCCCTGTTGCCCTTTATCAACATCTACTATCGAAATTGTTCCTTTAGCGACGAGATTGCTACGATAGACATCTGTATCCTCGATCACTCTTCCATTGGTCGGGTCACCAATGACGGCTGGGTCATCTAAACCGCGGATGGTGAAGCTCACTTCTTTCGTAGTTTTAGTATCAAAACTTGTGAGCGTAAAGGTTTCGATCTTAGTCTCACCGGTTATTAGGTACTGAACGGCGGCGTTAGCGACGCTATAGGCATAGTCACCATCCGCCGTAATCGTTAACACACCTAGATTAGGAGTCACATTGCTGGCCGAGGGCTGGAACTTCGCCTGGCCTGTATCCACATCTGTAATTGATATATTTCCCGATGCACTTAAGTTGCCGTTGACAACACCTGAATCTTCTGTAACCGATGATTGCCCCAAGTTACCGATCACCGCTAGATCATTAACGCCCGTAATGGTAAAGCTAACAGTCTTAGCGGTCCCGTCAATCGACTTAATGACAAACGTATCAACCTGTTTAACACCCTCGGCCAAATACTGTACGTCAGCGTTCGCGACGCTGTAGCGATAGTCACCCGCCGCGGTGAGCGTCAAGGTTCCTTTATCGCCTGCACCGGCTATGACCTCAGTGCGAAAAGCGGCCTCGCCGTTGTCAATATCGGTGACGGTGATATGACCGGTTTCCGTCAACCGTCCGGCTATGAGGAATTTGGCATCATCCTCGGTGACTGCTGCAGGGCTTGGGCCGTCAATAACAGCTGGGTTGTTCACACCCTTAATTGTGAAGTCAATATTCTTGGTCGTACCGTCTAAGCTGCTAATGGTGAAGGTATCAACTTTGACGGTATTGACTGCCAAGTGCAATTCGAGGCTGTTATCGACTCGGTAGGTATAAGAGCCATCAGCCGCGAGCACCAAGCTGCCATCATTGCCGGCAGCCGAAACGACTGTCGTTAAAAATGAAGATTCAAACTGATCGACGTCGTTAACTGAAATTGTGCCGGTCGTAGACAAAAATCCATCAGGTGAAACGCCTTCGTTCTCTCGTACAACCGTTGCCGTAGGGGCGCCAATTAAGGCGGCATCATTCACACCCTGAATTGAAAAGCTAACATCTTTACTCGTACCATCTAGGCTCGACACTCGGAAAGTATCTACCTTAACGTCGGTGGCTCTCAGAAACTGTACGTCTTGATTCGGTGCACGATAGACGTAGTTACCATTGCGATCTAAAACCAACGTACCGATATTGCCGGATGCTGGAGCGACCGAAGTCGAAAAGAAACTCTGATTTTGATCGGGATCAATCACTGAGATGCTACCGGCCGCCTGTAGATTGAGCCCGACTGGGGCAAGATCTTCAGTTACATGGTTCAGCGATGGATCGCCGATGACCGCGGTATCGTTGACGCCCGTAATCGTAAAACTAACATCTTTGGCTGTACCGTCAAGACTCTTCACAGTAAACGTATCGGTCTTGGTCTCGCCGGCACCCAAATACTGGGTGTCAGCATTGAGCACAGTGTAGGTGTAGCTGCCATCGGTCGCTAAGGTCAGCTGTCCTTTATCGCCTGCAGCGGCGGTTACCACTGTACGAAAAGACGCTTCGCCCGTGTCAACGTCGCTTATGGTCAAACGACCCGACTCAACTAAACGACCTGCGCCATTGACACTCAAGTCTTCGGTGACCGCGCCAGGCACTGGTCCACCAATCACGGCGGCATCATTCACGCCCGTGATCGTAAACGCAATCTCTTTTGCAGTACCGTCAAAGCTTTTAACGGTAAAGGTATCGGTCTTAGTAATGCCAGCCCCTAGGTACTGCACGGCGGTATTTGCCACGCTGTAGGCGTAGCTACCATCAGTGGCTAGCGTCAAGAGGCCTAAATCACCTGCGCCTGCAGTGACTCCAGTTTGAAAACTTGATTCGCCGGTATCGACATCGCTCACGGTTAAGCGACCGGTTTCAGTTAAGCGCCCTAAACCATTTGGATTCAAATCTTCGGTCACGGCTCCCGGGACAGGTCCGCCGATCACCGCAGCGTCGTTGACACCCGTAATCGTAAAACTAACATCCTTGGCAGTACCGTCAAAACTCTTGACCGTAAAGGTATCAGTCTTCGTGACCCCCGCGCCCAAGTACTGCACATCACTATTGAGTACGCTGTAGGTGTAGCTACCATCAGTCCCCAACGTCAACTGGCCTTTGTCTCCAGTCGCTGCGGTGACTGCGGTGCGGAAAGAGCCTTCACCCGCATCCACATCGGTCACGGTTAATTGACCACTCACACTCAACCGATTAGCAACGACAGATAAATCCTCTGTCACCGTTGAAGGGCTCGCGTCACTAATTTGCGCCGCGTCATTAACACCCGTAATCGTAAAGCTAATGTCCTTGGCTGTACCGTCAAAGCTCTTCACGGTAAAGGTATCTGTCTTTGTGACACCCGCACCCAAATACTGCACATCAGCGTTGGCAACGCTATAGGCGTAGCTGCCATCTGTACCCAAGGTCAGTTGACCTAAGTCACCTAACGCTGCAGTCACCCCGGTTTGAAAACTTGACTCGCCAGTGTCGGCGTCGCTAACAGTTAAGCGCCCAGTTTCAGTTAAGCGGCCCAAACCATTTGGGTTCAAATCTTCAGTCACGGCACCCGGCACCGGCCCGCCAATCACAGCGGCGTCGTTGACGCCAGTAATCGTAAAACTAATATCCTTGGCGGTGCCGTCAAAACTTTTAACCGTAAACGTGTCAGTCTTAGTGATGCCAGCGCCCAAGTACTGTACGTCAGCATTGAGCACGCTGTAGGTGTAATGACCATCCGTCGTTAAGGTTAATTGACCCTTGTCGCCTAAGGCTGCCGTGACGGCTGTGCGAAACGAACTTTCGCCCGCGTCAATGTCGGTCACTGTTAACTGACCGCTCGCACCAATCCGATTCGCGACGACGCCCAGGTCTTCGGTGACGCTGGCTGGATTGGGGTCTCCAATCACGGCGTCATCATTCACACCTGTAATCGTAAAGTGCACAGCCTTTGAGGTACCGTCAAAGCTCTTGATGGTAAAGGTGTCGGTCTTAACAACACCGGCGCCTAAATATTGCACGTCAGCGTTTGCAACGCTGTAGATATAAGTGCCATCTTCGCCCAGTGCCAGTTGGCCCTTATCGCCGACTGCGGCGGTCACCGTCATCTGAAACTTCGCCTCACCCGTATCGGGGTCGGTGATGGTAATTTTTCCGGTCTCGGTCAACAGACCCAAGACTGGATGGAGATCTTCAACCACCGCAGCCGGACTTGGGTCGCCGATCACGGCGCCTTGGTTTGTGCCATGTATCGTAAAGGACACGTCTTTGGTGGTACCGTCGATACTCTTGATCGTAAAGGTATCAACTTTCGTTTCGGCGTCGCTCAAATACAGCACAGAAGCGTTCGCAACGCTGTACACGTAGCTGCCATCTACCGCCAGTACTAAGTTGCCGAGTACGCCCGACGCACCGGTGACGCCCGTCTGAAAGCCAGACTGATTTTGATCCACATCGCTGACAGAAATTGTTCCGGCTGCCTTCAAATTTCCAGACACAACTTGATAACTTTCTGTCACATCAGCGACGGTCGGATCGCCAATGATCGCTGGATCATTCGTGCCAAAGGTCGTGAAGCTGACATCTTTGGCTGTGCCATCAAAACTTTTGACGGTAAAGGTGTCCACTTTTGAATCTGCCGCGCCCAAGTATTGTGCATCGGCATTGAGCACAGTAAAACTGTACTTGCCGTCGGCGCCCAGAACAAGACGCCCAAGCGTCGATCCAACTGGCGTCACAGCAGTTTGAAAACTTGACTGATTTTGATCGACGTCGGTCACTGACATGAAACCACTCGCTGTCAGCTTTCCGTCTAAGACGGCAACATCTTCTGTGACAGTATTGGCAACCGGGCCCGTGATCAGCGCAGCATCGTTGACACCATGGATCGTAACCTGCTCAGTTTTAGTCGTACCGTCAAAACTAGTAACGGTAAAAGTCTCAAGCTTTGTATCAAGCGCGCCCAAATATTGCACAGCGGCGTTTGCGACGCTGTAGGTATATTGGCCATCTGTCGCAAGCGTCAGCGCCCCGAGGTTACCCACGGCACTGTCAACTAAGGTCTGAAAGCTTGACTGATGTTGATCAACATCCGTAATCGAAATCGTGCCGCGCGCATACAAATGATCGGCTACCACGGCCAAATCTTCAGTCACGTTGGCGACTGGCAAATCGCCAATCACAGCCGCGTCATTGACCCCAAAGATCGTGACCTGTTCAAGCTTTTGTGTGCCGTCAAAACTTTTAACTGTAAAGGTTTCAATCTTGCTATCAGCAGCGCCCAAATACTGCACGGCGGCGTTCGCGACGCTGTAGGTATAGCTGCCGTTTGCCGCCAAGACTAATGTGCCAAGATTGTCAGAGGCGCCAGTAACAGCGGTCTGAAACACGGACTGATTTTGATCGATGTCTACGACCGACAGGGTACCGCTCACGTGCAACTGGTTAGAGACAACGCTTAGATCTTCAGTGACAGTCGCAGGCGACAAGTCCCCAATCAACGCGACATCGTTCGTCCCCAAGATCGTGAAGCGCACCTCTTTGGTCGTGCCATCCGCCGTCGCGATCGTAAAGCTGTCTATTTTAGAATCAGCCGCACCCAAATACTGAACCGCGGCATTAGACACACTGTAAGAGTAGCTACCGAGCGCGTCGATCGATAGCGTTCCAAGGTTACTGCCAGCACTCACAACGTTGGTACTAAACGTTGCCAGGTCAGGCGTGGCAGCTGTGACCTCGATTAAACCCGCGCGAATCAACAGATTACCCGGTTGCACATTGACGTCTTCTTGCACGCTGGCGCCCAACACGGCACCGATCACACTGGGCACCGGCAACACCACGGGCGGACCCGGTGGTTCGGGTGGGCCCGGCGGTACGGCGGGTTCTGGCGCTGGCTCAGGGGCTGGAGACGGTGCGGGAGCTGGGTCAGGAGTGGGTACGGGTACTGGCTCAGGCACGACTGCAGGGGCAGGCGCCGTAGCGGCCACCACGATCGGGTTACTCACCGCAAGGGGTGCAACGGGGGGCGATACCAAACCTGGCTCGCTGACCTCGGCATCGCGATCCAACCCCGCCCCATCGTCTTGCAGCAAACCCGCCTTTGAAATCGGCGCGCCGGAATCACCTGCGTCAGACAAGCCTGAAACTGCAACCGAACGCGCGGCGTCCGCGCCCGCGGTCGAGGTCGGGATATTCGTTGTCGCCGTGCCACGAGCAGAAGCAATCGCCGTGTTCGCCGCCGCAGTGCCCGGGCCATCGGTTGGCACGCGCCAAAAGCCTACAGCTGACGCATCTAGCGCCGTGAGCGCTGCGTCGTCAGGCAACACTCGACCGTCGCCGGCGCTATTGGTTGCAACATTGACCGTGATGGGCTGTTGTGCAATACCGCCGTCTTGGCCTGCGCCATGCACCGTAAAGCTGATTTGCTGATTACCGCCATCAGGCGTCTGCACACTAAACGATTCTGCCCGCGTATCGTTGGCGTTGATCCCCTGGCTAGTCTGGGTCGACACGCTGTACGTGTATTGCCCTGAGCTAGAAATCGACAAGGTGCCCAAGGAGGGCTCGCCCGCCCCGAGCAGCGACTGCACGCTGGGCACTTGACCCTCTGCGTTAACCGGAAATGCTCCGGTCGCTGTCTGGGTATTTGCAAAAGCCCCCGTGACTGGATCGGGCGCGGCAACCGCAGGGGCCCCAATGGATACCCCTTCCGGAGTTTGCTGCACATTGAAGCTAAGCTGGTGGGTACTGCCATCAGCGGTTTGCACGACGAAGGTCTCTGTGTGAGGCTGCCCTGGCGCAAACTGCTGTGCTGCGGTGTCCGACACTGAAAGCGTGTAGCTGCCATTTGCAGCGATACTTAATGATCCAACGTTACCCGCACCGGGCGTGACACTAACCTCTGCCCCCGCGCCAAGCCCGCCACCAGAGATCGCCCCAGTCGAGACATATTGCCCGTTAATAGATGGGGCGGTCGCGCTAGGGCTCACGGCCGCCGCGCCACTACCTTCGATATTCTGGCCGATACCCGAATGCGAGTCGGCCAAGCTTTGTATCAGGATTGAATCTGGGGCTGCGGTGGCCATCAGCACACCCTCTCAGCTCGAGACAAGCGCATGCTGGCGCAGACGCATAGAGCGCCAAGCCAAACACCTGCTTGAAACAAGACAAAGAACAACATAACCGCTACACCTAAATACGCTAGAGCAATTGCCCCACGGTAACCATAGTGTGAAAACGGGTACAGAAGCACCTATTAGGGCCTACCCTCAGCATTCTTTGCGTAAAGAGGGAAAACCCTGCGCTTCTTGGCGGTATTTTGTCGGCTATTCGACCGTCACGCTCTTTGCCAAATTACGTGGTTTATCAACATCGGTACCCCTCGAACAAGCGGTGTGGTAAGCCAATAACTGCAAGGGTACGGTGTGCAAGATCGGGGACAACAGACCATAGTGCTCAGGCATGCGGATCACATGTACGCCCTCTGCGCTCACAATCCGCGTATCCATGTCGGCAAACACATAGAGTTCTCCGCCGCGCGCCCGTACCTCTTGAATATTCGACTTAAGCTTTTCTAACAAGGCATCGTTGGGCGCAATCGTGACCACAGGCATCTGCTCTGTGACAAGCGCCAAGGGGCCATGCTTAAGCTCGCCTGCTGGGTAGGCCTCAGCATGGATATAGCTGATTTCTTTGAGCTTGAGCGCACCTTCGAGAGCAATTGGGTAATGCATGCCTCGTCCTAAAAACAATGCGTTCTCTTTGGTGGCAAAGCGATCAGCCCACGCCATAATTTGTGGCTCAAGCGCGAGTACGGCACTAATCGCCACAGGTAAGTGGCGCAGTGCTTTGACGTGATCCGCTTCTTGTTGCTCGGTTAACTGGCCATGCACCTGAGCCAGGGCTAGCGTCAGCATGAATAAAGCGGTAAGTTGTGTCGTAAACGCTTTGGTAGACGCCACGCCGATTTCAACCCCAGCACGCGTAATGTATGCAAGCTCACACTCACGCACCATCGCACTCGTTGACACGTTGCAGATCGTGAGTGTGTGTTGCATGCCAAGCGAACGGGCGTGTTTTAACGCAGCAAGCGTATCCGCCGTTTCACCTGATTGCGAGATTGTGACCACCAGCGTATTCGCGTTGGGCACGCTGTCGCGGTAGCGATACTCGCTTGCGATCTCAACCGAAACAGGAATCTTAGCAACCGCTTCAATCCAGTATTGCGCAGTCAGCCCAGCGTAATAGCTGGTGCCGCAGGCCAAAATCAATACACGGTCAATTCGTTTAAAAATCTTGTACGCCTTATCACCAAACAACTCGGGGGTGATCGACTCAACATCCTCAAGCGTATCGGCGACAGCACGCGGTTGCTCAAAAATTTCTTTTTGCATGTAGTGGCGGTAAGGCCCAAGCTCTGCCGCGCCAGTATGCACATGCACGGTGTTGATCTTGCGATGAACCTGCTTACCCGTTGCATCCATGATCCAGACATTGCCCAACTGCAAGTCGGCGACATCACCATCTTCAAGGTAAATAATTTGGTCCGTGGTGCCGGCCAGCGCCAGAGCATCAGAGGCCAGAAAATTTTCGTTTTTTCCGCGCCCAATCACAAGTGGCGAGCCGTACCGCGCCGCCACGATGCGGTGTGGTTCATCCCGACAAAACACGGCAATCGCGTAAGCGCCCTTTAAACGCATCACGGCTTGTTGAACGGCCTCGAGCAGGTCTCCGTGATAAAGATGATGCACCAAGTGGGCGATCACTTCAGTATCGGTCTGACTTTCAAACAGATAGCCTGCCGCTTGTAATTCGGCACGCAGTTCTTCGTGATTTTCAATGATGCCGTTATGCACCAACGCAATGCTCGGATCCTCTTGGCCCAAGCCCGAAAAATGCGGATGAGCATTACGTGTGACCGGCGCCCCATGGGTGGCCCAGCGCGTGTGCGCGATCCCTGTAAACCCAGTGATGCGCTCGTGCGTAATCGTTTCTGCCAGTTCAGCAACACGCTCAGTGCTGCGTGCACGGCGTAAGGCACCATTGTCAAACACGGCGACCCCGCAGGAGTCGTACCCACGGTATTCAAGGCGGCTCAGCCCCTCAAGCAAAATCGGCGTGATGTTTCTTGATGCAACTGCACCCACAATGCCACACATAGACATCCCCTTGTTGTTCAGGCATTGTGCCAAACTTAGTATGAAATTTTATGGCTATTAACGATACTATTTGGAATAAAATATTGAATTATCTAATATATGAAACATAATTTCATATTTATTGATTTTTACACTATTTAATTCTTATTCGATGACCCCTGAAGCCCTAGACGAGCTTGACCTACGCATCCTTGAGCAATTGCAGCAAGACGCGAGCATCACCAACCAAGAACTCGCCGAGCTGGTGCATGCCTCACCACCCACCTGCCTGCGACGTGTGCGCCGGCTAACTGAGTCAGGCATTATTCAAAAACAAGTGGCAATCATTGATCCGGCAAAAGTCGGCAACACGCTGACCGCGATTCTAGAGATCACACTTGATGTGCAATCAGCTGAAAGCCTGCAGCAGTTTGAACACACGATTGCACCCGAAGCCGCAGTTCTGCAATGCTATCGCGTCTCGTCAGGGCCCGACTTTATTTTAGTAACGCAGGTACGTGATATGTCGGCCTATCATGCTCTGGTCCATCGCGCGCTAACGGCACAAGCGAACGTGCGTAACGTGCGCAGCTTTTTCTCAATTCATCGCAGTAAATTCAACACGCGCGTGACGCTTGGCTGACGATTGCGTGGATAAGCGCACTCGCCCCTAGTGCCCGAGTACGTCTCGATATACCTGAATGTAACTCTCTACCATCGTCTCCACGGCGTACCCCGTGCAAACGGCGGCGTATGCGACCTCAGCCATCGCTTGCGCTTGTTCTGGCTGCGCCAACATCAGCGAGATGTGAGCGGCCATTGCGGCAGAATCACCCGGCTGACACAACAGCCCTCGCCCCTGACTCACCGTTTCTTTTAAACCACCTGCGTCGGTCGATACCACTGGTACTTTTTGCAACATGGCATCAAGCACACTACTGCCTAACGCCTCAAACCGCGAGGCCATGACAAACACGGAGAGCGCAGAAAATAATTGCTCAACCTCAGGCTCAAAACCAAGCAACAAATAACGATCTTGCAAGCCTAACTCGGCAATCGCCTGTTGCGCCACCTGCGATGCAGTGCCCGAAGCTCCCCAATGCACAAACACTACGTCATCAAACTGCGCACATACTTTTGCCGCAGCCTGTATTAAGGTCGCCGGATCTTTTTCAATCGACAACGCAGCGGCTGTCCCCACCAGGCGTCGGCCCTCGAGTGCCCAGTGTTTTAAGAAATGCTGGATGCGTGAAGCATCTGCCGTGATCGGCAAAACCGCGCTTGGGATCACGCGCGTTGAAATGCCCATAGCGCGTGGTGCTTCAGCGGCAGCTTCACTGATCGCCACCATCTGAGAGGCGCTGCGCCATTTCAAACGTTTGAGCCAAGCCCCCGCCCCAAACGGAAAACTCGTACGGCGCGAAAACACGACTGGGCGACGATGGAGGGGGGATACCGCGACCGCCCACGACACGACTTTCGCGGTTTGTGCATGCAACACGTCGTAACGCCTACCATGCGAGGCGAGCCAACACCCAAAGGCAAAGCCACCCCCCGCAGTGTGCACAACAAAATCGAGCGCGCGAGCGCGCTCGGCGAGTGCCCCACCTTGACGCACTAGCAATTCGACCTCATGGCCACGAGCACGCAGGCCTACCGCAGTCAATAAGGTTTGTCTTTCACCGCCGCGCCAACCGCGCTCGGTGTTGATTTGCAAAATGCGCAGAGCAGACTCAGCCATTTTGGCCCGAGTGGGGTGCCTGGCGATAACGGATCACATTCACGCTCACTGCAACCAAGGCAAAACAAATCGCCACCCACACACCTAACAACGGCCCTATTGAAAAGCCCATGCTGAAGACCATCGCGACCACTGCACCACCAAAGGTCTGACTGAATACGCGTGTGGTCGCCTGTAAACCACCTAACGCCCCCGCACGGTTTCGTGGCGCAGCGCCGATCAACACCCGATTATTAGGTGTTTGAAAAAAACCAAAACCAACCCCGGCCAACATCATCGCCATAAACAGCCAAGTGTTATCAACACTGGCTGGCATCAAGGCGATCAAGGTTAAACCGAGCGCCATCGCCGCTGCGCCAATACCGCTTAAAATCGCAACCGGAAAGCGATCAGACAACGGGCCCGCGATTGCAGCAATCATCGCTGCCCCCACAGGCCAGCCCGCTAACAGCACGCCAACGGTAATTTGCGGGCGCTGCAGCGTTGTCAATAAATAAAAAGGTAACGACACAAAGGTTGCCATTTGCGCAGAGAAGGTGCTGGACGACGCCGCCAACGCAAAACGCATTGCTGGGATACGAAACAAATCGACCGGAAACAACGGAGCCGCCTGTGCGCTTGAACGCCGGATCAACAAAATCCCCACACAAACGGATAACACAATCAAAATCAAAGCCTGCCACGTATAGGTGGCCAAGAAATCAATTCCGATAATGAGCAAGCCAATTGTTGTCATACTCAATAAGGCAGAGACCCAATCAAAGCGTGACTTGAGCGGGGCAACGTCGGGCAAATATTTAACACCTAACAATGCCAGAAATCCCACGGGAATATTGAAGGCAAAGATCCAGTGCCAACTCGCAATCGACAAAATAAAGGCGCCAAGCGACGGCCCCATCACCGACGACACGGCTACGGTCATCGCGTTCCAGCCAATCCCCCTTCCAATTAAATTCGGCGGATAGATGTGTCGAACCAAGGCACCGAACAAGCACATAATCGCCGCCCCACCAAGCCCCTGCGAGACGCGGCAAACGAGAAGCAGTGGTAAGGTCGGTGCCAAAGCACTCGCCATTGACGCGCAGGTAAACAGCAACAAACCAAAGCGGAATAACACCTTAAAGCCAATGCGCTCACCAATCGCTGCCATCGGCATCAGCATCATCGCAACGGTTAAGCCATAGGCATTCGAAATCCACACCACCGAAGCTGCTGATTCATTGAGGTCTTTCGCAATCGACGGCAGCGCGACGTTTGACATCGAGGCGTCAAGCACCGACAACATCAAACCCACGCCAAGTGCAAAGGCAGCCTTGCGTCGACGACCAGTGGGCAAACCTTCTATCGCGTCGGCCGCTCGCGCTGTTTTTGCTTCAGACATGATTAAACTTTTTTAACTGGCCGTTTCCAGCCCTCGATGGTGAGTTGTTTTGCGCGCGACACCGTGAGTTTTTCAGCGGGTGCATCGCGCGTCAGCGTCGTACCCGCGCCAAGCGTTGCGCCACGCCCCACTCGCACCGGAGCGACGAGTTGCGTATCTGAACCAATAAACGCGTCGTCTTCGATGGTCGTACGGTGCTTATTGACACCGTCGTAATTGCAAGTAATCGTACCTGCACCGATATTGACGCGCTCGCCAATATCCGCATCGCCAATGTAGGCCAGATGATTGGCCTTACTATCGACACCTAAGCGTGCATTTTTGATTTCAACAAAATTACCAACGTGTGTGCGATCAGCCAGTGCAGCGCCTGGACGCAATCGGGCATAAGGCCCAATCTTTGCCTCAGCACCCACCACCGCTTGCTCAAGATGACTGAAGGGCTCGATACGCGTACCTGCTCCAATCGTCACATCACGCAGTACGCAATGTGCACCAACATGTACGCCGGCGCCTAAAGTAACGTTGCCCTCAAACACACAACCCACGTCAATAAAAACATCTTGGCCGCAACTTAAATGACCCCGCACATCAAGGCGCGCAGGATCAGCAAGCGTCACGCCAGCGTCAAGCTGCCGACGTGCAAGCTCAAGTTGCCACAGACGCTCAAGCTGCGCCTGCTGCGCGCGGCTATTGACGCCCAGCGTTTCATAGGCGGCACCAGGATGCGCCACATTCACGGCCAGGCCCTCAGACACCGCCATGCCAATAATATCTGTCAGGTAATACTCTCCCTGCGCATTGTTATTGGTGAGCTTGGCTAACCAGGTTTTTAGCTGTGCAGTCGGCGCAGCTAAGATGCCCGTATTGACTTCATTGATCGCGCGTTGCTCAGGGCTTGCGTCTTTGTGTTCAACGATCGCGCAAACTCGGCCTTGTGCATCGCGCACAATGCGGCCATACCCTGTTGGGTCGGCCAATAACTCGGTCAACACGGCGAGGCCCTGCTCTCGAGCATGAAGCAAAGCCTGCAAGCTTGTGGTCTGCACCAAGGGCACATCGCCATAAAGCACGATGGTGACATCGTCGCGGCCATCTTCTTTTAACTGTGCAACCGCTTGCAGTACCGCGTGGCCCGTACCGAGCTGCGGCTGCTGCGTCGCAAACTGCAAATCGTGTTGGGCAACAAACGCCTGCTGTACCTGCTCGGCGCCATGGCCAACAACCACCACAATATTGTCGGCCGCCAACGCGCGCGCACGATCTAATACGTGCGCCAACATCGAACGACCTGCAATGGTGTGCAGCACTTTGGGGCGGTTGGACTGCATCCGCTTACCTTGGCCAGCGGCCAAAATCACAATATTCAACATAATTTGCTTCGTCGGTCAGCGGGTTTTATTTTTTATTTAAGATGTTTTTTTAGCATTGTTTTTTGTTGCTGCTTTGCGCGGGGCTTTTGCGGCAGTTTTTATCGGCGCTTTTTTTGTAGCTTTGTCAGTCTTCGCCGGTGCTTTGCCAGCTGCAGGCGCTGGCTTTAACGCCATGCTAGCAGCGGTTGCGGCTGCGACCTGACTAAACTGTTGCTGCAACATATCCCACCACGCTTGAGCTGCCGCTGGAGCAGCCGGGGCAGCTGTGCCGGCGCCACCCTGATCAGCGTTGCCTGCGCCGCGTGCGTTGGCTTGCGGTTCAGTCGAGCTAGGCGCCGCAGTACGTGCTTGAGGTTGGAGCGGCGGTTGCATTGAAGGCTCTGGCTCGGCCTCAGGCTGAGGACGGCCCTCAGACTGCGCAGGTGTTGCGGGCCAACCGCCGAACCAGCTTGGTGGCGCAGCTTGTGCATTGGATCCCTGCGCATTTGGTGCGCCCGCTGCCATAAACGACTTCAGTGTTGCGATGGTCGCGAGTTGCACTTCCATGCCCTGAATCGTGCTGCTGAGCATCGAAAGATTTAATTTGAGCCAATTCTCAACCGATTTGAGCTCGGCGATCTTGCGCTCGAGCTCTTCGGGGTTCATTGGGGGGTTCAAACCAAGCCCGCCAGACATACCGGCAGGTCCACCTAAGCCGGCAAACGCCTTACGCATCATCTCAAGACTGGCGAGCAAAGGGTTTGTCGCAGAATCTCCGGTTTGACCAAACCCAGGCAGCACAAAAGGATTAGAGGGCATTTCACTCATCACGAGCCTTTTTGTAGGGAGTTATACCTAGATATTACTCGCATCTGCCTAGGTTCTGACATCGCGAAAACATCCCAAAAAACAGCTGAATCGCGTTTAACGCACCGATATTCTGTGACAATACTGTTATGCCAACATTATTGACCCTCACCGAACTCGAATCCGCCATCAATTTTTGGCGTCAGCGCAGCCCCTCTGTCGGCGAAGAACTGCGCCTGTGCTCCGAAGCCTCAAGCTTGGCGACGCCCTACGCACTCATGATTATCGAGCGGCGCAAAGAAATCGCTCTTGCCGATTTGTCTGAGCGCGCTCAAATAGCCATCGCCGCTTGGTATGAAGCCCAAGCCAAGGGTGTCTAACTATCGAGGTTTAAAGAGGCCGCGCGGCGATCCCGATGAAGGCGCGACAACACTCAACCGCGCTAGCGAAACAAGAGCTGTATATCGTGCACAAGCGCTGCCGCGCCGATGGTGTTGCTGAGCAGCACTCGCGACTCACCTTGCGCATCCATCAGGTAAAACGATGCACTGTGATCCATCGAATAGTTACCTTGAACACCTGCTGTTTTGGCGTAGTACACCTTAAACGAGGCCGCCGTTTTTTTGATTTGCTCTGGCGTGCCAGTCAAGCCTAAAAATTGAGGATCAAAGCCTGACACGTAGGCGCGCAGCACCTCGGGGGTGTCTCGCTCTGGATCTACGGTAATCAACACAACCTGCACACGCTTGGCATCATTGCCGAGTAACTTCATCACCTGGGTGAGTTCGGCAAGCGAAGTTGGGCAAACATCGGGGCATTGCGTAAAGCCAAACAGCACGATAGTGACTTTACCTTTCAGGCTGTCAAGTGTGTAAGGCTTACCGTCAGTGCCTGTCAAGGCAAGCTCTTTGCCTAAATGCGTACCAGAAATGTCACTGCCTTTAAATTGAGGCGTGCTGTCATTGCAGCCCGACAAAAACAGCAAGCACAGGCTGAGCAGTGCGGCGCCTAGCAGTCGCATCGGTTTAAGCCGCGTCACGCAGGCACCATAATCAGCCAGTGGTCAGCTAACAAGGCCGCAAACAAAAGCGACAAATACAAGATTGAAAAGCGAAACAGCTTACGCGACAGCTCGTCACTATAGGCGCGATAGAGCTGATAGGCGTACCTGATAAACATCAATCCCAACACCACCGCTGCAATAAGATAGAGCCAACCACTCATGCCAACGACATAGGGCAATAAGGTGGTGGCTAACAGCGCAAAGCTGTAGAGCAAGATATGAAGGCGCGTGAATTGTTGACCATGCGTGATTGGCAGCATGGGCAGGCCGGATTTTGCATAATCGTTGCTGCGATAAAGTGCCAGCGCCCAAAAGTGTGGCGGGGTCCAGATAAAAATAATGAGCACAAGCAACCACGCCTCGCCTGGCACTGAATCGGCTACGGCAGCCCAGCCTAACGCGGGGGGCATGGCTCCTGACAGACCACCAATGACAATATTTTGAGGTGTACGGGGCTTAAGAATCATGGTGTAGATCACGGCATACCCGACAAAGGTTGCAAAGGTGAGCCACATGGTGAGGGGATTCACCCAGAAATACAAAATCGCCATACCCACGGCGCCCAGCAAGCCAGAAAGCACCAAGACCTGCGCGGTTGAGATTGACCCCGTAGCAGTCGCACGGCGCGCGGTGCGCAACATGCGAGCATCAACCTGTTGCTCGATCAAGCAGTTCATGGCAAAGGCGGCGGCAGCTAACAGCCAGATCCCAAACGTTGCTGCAATGACACGCTTGGCGTCTGGTAACTCAGGCGTGGCTAAAAACATACCAATCACAGCGCAAAATACCGCCAGTTGCGTGACACGGGGTTTGGTCAGCACAAGGTATTGGCGCAAGAGGCCAGGAGTCGCTGCGGTCGTGCTGGTCATGTTTAAGCGTTTAATGAGTGTAGAGGCGATTGTACCGACAAGCGCTGGGTTTCAGGTTTGACCAGGCGCATCAACAACGTAACCACCCCCAAAACGAGCCCCGCGGCACCGCCGTTGTGTAGCACAGCAATCAAAAGCGGCCATTGAAAAAAGATTGTCGTGAGACCTGTCAGTAGTTGAGCAACCAGCAAGCACAACACTAACGTTGCGGGCCCGCGAAGCCCCGCGTCTGCTCGCAGACGCCAGGCCAAGGTGCCCCAGTAAGCAAACACCACCCAGGCGGCATTGCGGTGTACCCAGTGAATCGCTGTCAAGGCAGGTTGTGAAATCATCTCGCCACTAGGCATTTCGCCCAGGCCGCGCACAAGCGCAAAACCGCTTGCGGCATCCATGTCAGGCCACCAGCTCCCGTGGCACTGCGGAAAGTCCATACACGCCAGAGCGGCGTAATTGGTGCTCACCCAACCTCCCAAAGCAACCTGTACAAACAATAAGCCGAGCCCGAGCAACGCCCATTTGAAATTGCCGTGCAACGCTTGCGCGACAGCGGGGTGCGATCGTTCGCGCGCGGCAAGCCAAGTCATTAAACCGAGCAGACTTAAGCCTCCTAATAAATGCCCAGTCACCACCGCTGGCATCAACTGGTGGGTCACTGTCCAGGCACCGAACGCCCCTTGCACGCACACCGCCACCAAGGTCACCAGTGCGAGCGCTGGCGAATGCCCAAGTGCTGACCGATAGCGCCATGCCATCCAACAAAGCGCAATAATCAGCATGCCGAGCAAGCCACCCACATAACGGTGCACCATCTCAATCCAGGCCTTGGGTAAGGTGACAGGGCCCTCGGGCATGACTTGCGCCGCCTCACGTATCGACTGCAACGCCCCAATTGGGGTCACGCTGCCATAACAGCCAGGCCAGTCTGGACATCCTAAGCCAGAGTCAGTCAAGCGCACGAATGCGCCAAACATGATCAGATCAAGCGTCAAGAACCACGTTAAAAATAAAATCCTTCGATAACGACGCCGCTTGGCGTCGCTCGAAGCGTCGTTGGCTGTCTGCGCGAACGAGGGTAAGCGATCAGCCTGCGACATCACCCAATCCTTGAGTTATATACGAGCTTAGTAATATCTTTTCTGACTTTTTCAGGCTCGGCATTTGGTGGATATTGCAAAATCAGGTTTGCGTGCGGATCAATGATCCACATCGGCTCAGCAAGCGCGTTTGAAGCGCTTGAAGCTTGTGCCGCATTTGCAGCATTGGTTGCATTGGTTGAGTCACCCAACAGAAACTTTTTTAACTGCTCGGGCTGCACCCGCAACATCACGGTTCCCTTATAGGCTTCGAGCACTTTCTCGGGCACCGGAGCATCGTCAGTAATAAACCACACGCGCGCAAGACGCTCAACATTTTTGCCCTGGCTCGCATGCGAGTTACGCAAGATAAACAGTTTTCGCGCACACGCATCTTGGCAATCACCGCCATCAGCCGCGATCAAAAGCCATTTGCCTTTTAATGTTGCAACATCAAACGGCTTGCCATCTAGTGTCGTGGCCTGCAGCGCCGTACTCGGCGGTATCGGGCGTTGCGGCTCGATCAAAGTGCCATAAGCAACGCTTCCCTCTGGACGCCAATCAGGGTTGAAATACACAAGCAGGGCCGCAAGCACCGGCGCCATGCTAAGTAACACAATCAATACCAAAGGGGTACGTGATCGTGGGCGTGTCGCAGTTGTCTGAGTCATAGGATTCCGTAAAAAGTGAGTGCTATCCGCGGCGCCTGGCTCGCCAGCCAAACACTATTAACGCGATCAAACATATTGTGGCAAAGCCAAACCACTGCATCGCGTAGCCAACGTTTTTATCAGCATCTACCGAAGGTTCAGGCCATATCCGTATCAAAGCATCATTCGTCGGGCTTGTCTGTAACAACACTACGGGCAATAACGTTAGTCCACTGCGTTTTTCTAGTTCAACGAGCGTTAGATTTTGCATCCTTGGTAGCGTTGCAGTGTCAACAGCGCTTGGGCTTCGTTGATCAACATCTAGTGGCTTGTTAGATGTCAGGTGACTTTGGCCGGTTGCTTGTTGAGTGCCAAAACTCAACTCACTTTGCTTATTGCTAGACCACAACTCAAACAGCCTTGGGACATGCTCGGACAACTCTCCTTTGAGGTCTTGCAGCTCTTGTGGGGTAGACACCACGGGCGCTTTCTTGTCGCCTATTGGTCTTGCAAACCAACCCCGCAACACCAATATCGCTCGGCCATCTGCCATCACTAAGGGCGTTGCCAACCAAAGGCCTGGGCGCCCCTCTAAATTTCTGTTGTCCAGCAAAACGCTGTACTCGCTTCGCCAGTGGCCCTGCACGGCAGCAGGTGTCCAGTTTGCCAACGCACGCGGGGTGACTGTCGTCGCATTCAAATTCAGGGCGTTAGCCGAACGTCCCTGAGCGATGGTTGCCGCTGTTGCCCGTCGCTCAGCGGCACGATCGAGTTGCCACAGTCCAAGCGCAACGCAGCCTGCACCCACCGCCACCAATAAGGTGAAAGCAAGTACGGTACGGGTACTGAAGAGCGGTTGTGACATGTCTGCGATAATTCCTGTTTTGAGCGGAGAGCATCATGCGTATTGTGGTGATACTGATATTCGTCGGCATCTTAGGCAGCCTAGCCTCGGCGCTGTTTTACCTCATGCGCGACAAAGGGTCGTCTAGCAAAACCGTCAATGCACTGACTCTCAGGATCGGCATGTCAGTCATCTTGTTTTTATTTCTATTATTTGCCCACTGGATGGGCTGGATAGAAACAACAGGATTTCAACGTTAAATTTAGGCGCCGTCTACTCAGCAGCATGTCGCCTAGCGCGGGCCGAATACCGGGTGATATTCAAGCAATAAAAAAACCGGCTAAGCCGGCTTTTTTATTTTTAGCAACGCCGAGATTGCTGGCTTAGAACCAATACACAAACAAATACAAGCCCAACCACACAACGTCAACGAAGTGCCAGTACCAAGCAGCACCTTCAAAGCCAAAGTGGTGATCAGCCCTGAAGTGACCCTTCATCATACGAATCAAAATCACGGCCAACATTGTGGCGCCTAGCAACACATGGAAACCATGAAAACCAGTCAGCATAAAGAATAATGAACCATACGCACCCGAGTTGAATTTCAAATTCAAATCGGTGTATGCGTGGTAATACTCAAAACCCTGACAGGCCACAAAAATAAAGCCTAAAACGATCGTGGCGAACAACCAAAATTTAGCCTTGCCACGATGATCCGCAATTAAGGCATGATGCGAAATTGTCAGTGTTACGCCAGAGCTGAGCAACAAGGCCGTATTAATCGTTGGTAACCAAAAAGGCCCCATTGTCTGAAACGCCTCAACCACGCCAGCTGGGCCCAAATTCGGCCACACTGCGTTGAAGTCTGGCCACAGCAGCAACTTGTGATCAAGGTCACCCAGCCATGGCAAAGTGATTGTTCGGGTGTACCAGAGTGCGCCGAAGAAAGCACTGAAGAACATCACTTCAGAAAAAATAAACCAGCTCATGCTCCAGCGATACGACATATCGATGCGCTTGCTGTTCATTCCTGATTCAGACTCTTGTATCGCATCGCCAAACCAGTAATACAAGACGACGAAAAGCCCGAGCAAGCCCGCAAGCACAGCCCACTTCGCAACGTCGACTCCGTTGATCCAGGCAGAGGCGCCAAACATCACGACCAATAGCGCAACACTTGCGCGTACCGGGTGTGCCGAGTCAGCAGGTACGTAGTAGTAAGGCGCTACGTTGCCATGGGTAGAGTGTGGTGCACTCATTCTGTTCTCCAAACTTACACAATGTTAATGTTAACTCTAAGTCAGTTGGGTGATCGCCCAACCGGCAATCTTGACCAAACTCACCACAAAAATAACGGTTAAAACAATACCGGCAACAATCAGGTGGACCGGATTAAGCTTCGCAATATCGTCTTGGTAACCGGCACCCTTTCGCACACCAAATAACGCCCAAAGAACCGCTTTCAGTGTTTGAAAAAAACTCAATTTGCGTTGAGCAAGTTCTTTCAGATCATCGCTCATGCAATCGCCGCCGCAATCAAGAAAAATAATGTAAATAAACTTGCCGGCCGATCGTGTAGGCAAATAGGCCCAGCACGATCACGGCAAAATACAAACCGGCGCGCCGGTTTTTACGGCGCTGTTCTTCGGTTGGCATCTTTACCCTACTTCACTTCTGGTGGTGTTTCAAAGGTATGGAACGGAGCAGGCGACGGCACAGTCCACTCTAGACCTTCAGCACCATCCCAAGGCTTGGCAGCAGCTGGTGCACCTTTGCCGGCGTAGGCTTTCAAGATGATATACAAGAACAACAGCTGCGAAAGACCAAACCAAAACGCTCCAATCGTTGCGATCTGATGAAAGTCTGTGAACTGCGCTGCGTAATCAGCATAACGGCGAGGCATACCTGCCAAACCCATAAAGTGCATTGGGAAGAACGTGACGTTAAAAGAAATCATGCTCGACCAAAAGTGCACCTTGCCCAGTTTCTCGTCGTACATGTAGCCACACCACTTTGGCAGCCAGTAGTAGGTACCCGCGAACAGACCAAACAGCGAGCCCGCCACTAACACATAATGGAAGTGCGCAACCACATAGTAGGTATCGTGCACTTGGATATCAATCGGAGCCATTGACAGGATCAAGCCAGTAAAGCCGCCAATCGTGAACACAAAAATAAAGCCAACTGCAAACAACATTGGGGTCTCGAACGTCATCGAGCCTTTCCACATTGTTGCCACCCAGTTAAACACTTTGACGCCGGTTGGAATCGAAATCAACATCGTCGCGTACATGAAGTACAGCTGACCTGTGACAGGCATACCCGTCGCAAACATGTGATGCGCCCAAACGATAAAGGACAAAATTGCAATTGAGGCTGTTGCGTAAACCATTGAGGCATAACCAAACAAGGGCTTGCGCGCAAAGGCTGGAATAATTGCTGACACGATGCCGAAGGCCGGCAAAATCATGATGTACACCTCGGGGTGACCGAAGAACCAGAAGATATGCTGATACAGAACCGGGTCACCACCAGCAGCGGCGTTAAAGAAGCCTGTACCAAAATGACGATCGGTCAGCACCATGGTGATCGCTGCAGCGAGCACTGGCATCACAGCAATCAGCAGGTAAGCGGTGATCAGCCATGTCCAGCAGAACAAAGGCATTTTCATCAACGTCATGCCGGGCGCACGCATGTTCAAGATGGTGACCACAATGTTGATCGAGCCCATAATCGACGAGGCACCCATCAAGTGCATCGCGAAGATACCCATGTCCATTCCTGGACCCATTTGCAGGGTCAGGGGCGCGTAAAGCGTCCATCCCGCTGCCGTGGCACCACCTGGAACAAAGAACGAGGCGGTTAGCAGAGCACCTGCGACTGGCAACAACCAAAAACTGAAGTTGTTCATACGGGCAAAGGCCATATCGGCCGCGCCAATCTGCAGTGGCACCATCCAGTTGGCAAAACCAACAAAGGCCGGCATGATCGCACCAAACACCATGATCAAACCATGCATGGTGGTGAACTGATTGAACAGTTCAGGGCGAAAGAACTGCAGGCCTGGCTGAAACAACTCGGTGCGCAGCAAAAGGGCTAACGTGCCCCCTTCGAGCAACATCGCAAAAGAGAAAATCAGGTACATCGTACCGATGTCTTTATGGTTTGTCGCAAACAACCAACGGCGCCAACCGTGCGGCATGTGGTGGGCGTGGTCGTCGTGCGCGTGGTCATGGCCGTGGCCTGAAACGTGATCTGCTGTAACGCTGCTCATAGTTGACTCCTATCCTACTTTCACTGTAATCGCGCACCTGGCACGACCATCAGCCTATCTGAACGAATATGTCGAAACTTAACGTGCCGCTTTGATGTCTGCCGGTGAAACAACCGGATCCTGACCCTTACCGGCATTGCCCCAAGAGGCACGTGTAAAGGTAATGACCGAGGCAATTTCAACGTCATTTAACTGACCACCAAAGGCGGCCATTGCCGTACCTTGCTTACCTTTAAGCAAAATCTGGATTTGGTCAGCTTTGGGACCCAAGACGATCTTGCTGCCGTCAAGCGCCGGAAACGCGCCTACAACGCCTTTACCGCTGCCTTGATGGCAAGCCACGCAGTTGGCTGCGTACACTTTTTCGCCACGAGCGACTAAGTCGGCTGCCGACCATTCTTTGTTTGGATCATCTGCCGCGGCAGCTAGTAATTTTTTCTGCTCTTGTGCCCAAGTGGCGTAGTCTTGCTCAGACACAACCTTTACAACAATCGGCATAAAGGCATGATCTTTACCGCAAAGCTCAGTACATTGACCGCGAAACTCGCCAACTTTTTCGGCGCGAAACCATGTGCTACGCAAAAAACCGGGGATCGCGTCTTGCTTGACCGCTAACTCGGGCACCATCCACGAGTGGATCACATCGCCACCCGTCAGTGCAATTTTGATTTTTTTGCCGACTGGCACAACGAGCGGGTGGTCGACTTCCATCAAATAGAGTGGGCCGCGTGGCTCTTTGCCTTCGATCTGAGCGCGTGGAGTCGCGAGGTTAGATAAAAACTTAACCCCAGCTGCCGGACCGTCGATATATTCGTAGCCCCACTTCCATTGATAGCCGGTCACTTTGACCGTCAAGTCTGCGCCGCTTGTGTCTTTCATGGCTACAACGGTGCGCGTTGCAGGCAAAGCCATCGCAATCACAATAATGAATGGAATGACTGTCCAGGCGACTTCTACGCCAAGGTGCTCGTGAAAAGTGGCTGCCTTGGCACCGCGAGATTTACGATGTGCCCAAATCGAATAAAACATGACGCCAAACACGGCTACAAAAATCACCATGCAGACAATCAGCATAAACCAATGCAACCAAGCGATATCCTTGGCGATTTGGGTAACCCCGTCGGGCAAATTAAGCTGGTTAACGCGGGGCCCACCCGGCATGTCTTTGACTTGTGCACTGACAACGCCACACAAAAGCATGGCACAGGCGCCCAGTAACCCTCTGACCTTCTTCATGCTGAACCTCGAATACGCTGCGCTTCAGAACCAACACCATAACCACTTTGGCCGAATGGAGATTGAGCACCGCTGACGCAAAATTATTGGATCGCTGAACCCGTGACGATCTGTCGCCCCGCTTCAACGCGCATCATTCACAAAAGATATTCGTAAATGAACCGATAGGATTATAGCGTGGCTGAGAAGGTCTCGCTGCCCTACAATCTCATCTCACAACATGCCCCTGATCACCTTATGCTTTCACCAAGAATTTCTTTAGATTGCGACGCACTCCAGCGACTGTTTGATGACCTGCTAGGTCGGGCGAATCAACCCGCACAGGCCGAATCGCTGCCTCTGTTTATCTTAGGGCAACGTTGTGGGTGGCTGTTTTCAAAAGCGGCTCAGGCACTTACCGGCCTGAGTCACGTCGAAATTTTGCACGACTCCGCCCATATTGCTCGACAGATGCGCCCCGGGCATGAGTTGAACTCGCTTTTATCGACTGTCGCTGCAACCTTAAGGCAAGCAGGTTGTGCGCCTGGTTGGCGTAACGAATTGTTAGATGTCTGGCCAGAGCTTCCAGTTGGCCAGGCAGCGCGATCAGGTCACGCCCCACTCGGAGCGATCGAACGAGGTGTGGTTCGTCCGTTAGGTCTACTGACCCGGGCGGTGCACCTCAGCGGCTGGTCGCAAGACGGGCAGCTATGGGTTGCCAGACGCTCATTGACCAAGGCAACCGACCCTGGGATGTGGGATACCTTGGTCGGCGGGCTGATTTCTAGCCAGGAAGATGTTCAAGTTGGGTTGGTGCGAGAGTCAGACGAAGAGGCGGGCCTTGAGGCGCATGATATTGCCGCCCGCACGCCCCTCAGAACGATTGCCAGGATGTTAAGGCAGGTTCCTGAGGGTTACCAAGCTGAAGATGTTCTGACCTGCGAGTGCGTCTTGCCCGAGCATGTTGTCCCTAAAAATCGTGACGGCGAGGTCATGGACATTCAATTAATGTCGCCAGACACCATTTTTAATATGCTGACGCAGGGCGCCTTCACGCTTGAGGCCTCGATTGTTTTAACTGAAGACCTTCTGAGGCGCTCTGCACCCGCACCTGTCTAGCACCAAATCGCGCGCCCTTGGGCGATGAGTTGGACACAGACTACTTTCATTGCAGACTGTGTCATCGCTGCAGACGGACGCCTCGACTTAGACCGAGCGTTCGCCACTTCACGACTTCGTTTGGTAATCGCGCCAAACTTGTATTGCGCGCAGACGCTGTTGCGCGACACGTTCGATTTTTTCTTTGAGCCCTGCATTGCGCGCCAACAGGTCATTGAAGCTTTTGGCGGGCAAGCACAACACTTTGCTGTAGCCCAAAGAACGAACCTCAAAGCCTTCGATTTTTTCAGCGCTCAATAACGCCAACTCGCCAAAAAATTCACCCGACCCCAGCTCGGCATGCGTGCCGTCAGGCAAAAGCACCACAACGGCTCCAGAAGCAACGATGTAAAGGCCAAAAGGCGGCAGTTGCTGACCCCATATAAGCTGATTGGGCAAAAACAGCCGCGGCGTCAACATTTTTGTGACTTCGCTCAAGGCTTGCGCGGGCAAGTCCGACAGCAACGGCACACGAGCAACCAAGGCAGCAGCACTCATCTCAATATCCAGAGGCTGTTCATGTTCGAGAAAGTCCCACTGTTCATCGGATTTTTCGAGCAAATCGGCGTACACCTCACCACTGACGAGCGACTGTTCTAGCATTTCTACGTATTTTTCGCGCTCCAAACCTCGTGCAATCCGACCAAGATAACGCTCTTGCAGCCAAAGCGAATACGTTGGATATTGAAGCTCAAGAGCATGCAACGCCTCGCGCACAAGCTCGAGTCGCTCTCGGTGTGCCAGAGCCACTTGGGCGGTCGCGTTGGCGCCAATAATGTCTGGCAACTTTGTCTCGGCGAATTCGAGCAATTGTTGCGCGATTGACCGCATCGACATCAAAGCGATAAAACGCTGACTCAACTCAAAGGCAAGCCAGCGTTGCACGCCAAAGCGCTCGTACACCCGCAAGGCCTGGCGAAAGCGGCGTGGATAACGCAGCGCGCGAGTCATTTCTGTGTGAAACCCTTCAAGGCCCGAAACACGCACAAGATCCTCAAGCCTTTCTGCGCGCCCAAGAAGTTTTTCTGCGAGTCGTCGATCGATGATGTCGTGCTTCAAAACATTGAAGTAGCGTTCAAACTCACGGCGCGCCAAAATCAACAGTCCTAGCTCAAGCTTCTCGGTTTCTGAAAAGTCAGCCAACTGCGTTTCGCTCGCTCGCAGCAAGGCCCGATCAAACACCTTGTGTACCCGCGCATGCGCGCTTTCAGGTACCGCTTCGTTTTTCGCGATTTGATCGGTTTGTTGCTGGATCAGCGCTGTCGTAACGATCACGGCCTGATTGCGCAACGCGCGCTCTTTTGCCGTGAGCGCGTTAAGGCCTAAGAGCTTAATCAAAGGCTGCAACGTCAAGCCATTTAAAAATAAAGTTGCTAAGACAAACCCCGTTGCAGAGATGGCGATAAAGCTACGCGCCTCTTCGGGCAGGCCCGTGTATTCTGTGACGGCTAACGCCAAAGCCAGCGAAACGGCACCACGCAAACCACCCCACCAAATCACCACTCTGAAGCTCGCGCTCACGCGTGTGCCGATGCGCAACCAAGACATCATGGGCAGCAGACCAAAGACCACAACCGCGCGCGCGAACAGCGTGGCGCTAAAAACCAATGCGACGTAAAACAGGTTGGTCCATGTCGCATGCTCGGTCATTTTTGGAATAAGCATCGCCGCGAGCAAAAAGATCAACGAGTTTGCCCAAAAGCCAAATTGATGCCACGAGTGAGACAGGTTTTCAAACGTAAGAGGAGCCATACGGGTGCGGCCAGTAGAACCCACCACCAGGCCTGCGACGACCGTTGAAACAACGCCAGAGACATGCAGGTAATGCTCAGCCACAAAGTAGGCAAAATAGGCCAGCGAAAGCGTCAGCGAGATTTCTGCGACCGGCCACCCGCGTAGCCAAACAAACGACAGGCAGGTCAGCCGGCCAAGCAAAAATCCCGTCAGGGCACCGCCTAGAAACATCTTTAAAAATGCAGGTAATAGCATGGGCGATTCGCCCGCGCCAGATTTGGCCAGCAACGCCAGCATGAAGGTATAGACCGCGATCGCAGCGGCGTCATTGAGCAAGCTTTCACCTTCAACCAGCGTTGAAAGGCGAGTCGGTGCGCCGACTTCTTTGAAAATTCCCACCACAGCTGCGGGGTCGGTGGTGGCGACAATCGCACCCAATATCAGGCAAATCTCCAAACTAAAGCCCGAGACTTGCGCAAGTACTACGCCAACGCAGGCGGTGCTGACGAAAACCGCAACAATTGCGAGGAGCAAAATCGGGCCTAGATCATCAATCAGCCTGCGTACGTTCATTGCCAGGGCTGTTTCGAACAACAGCACGGGCAAAAAAACAATCAAGAACGTTTCGGACGAGATCTCAAAGTTATTAAAGAGACTTAAGAACTCGTTCAAGACCGGCGGCACCCAGCCATGATGCTGGGCAGACCAGCCAATCGCACAGCCCACTAGGGCCAGCAGTACCGCATACGGGAGTTTGAGCCTCCCGGCCAGCGGGGGCATAAAACAGACTAGCGCCAGTAGCCCGGCCAGTCCGAATACGAACGAGCCGGTGCTCAATTTTTAACTTAGGTGCGAGCGCATTTTTTTCATTGCTGCCACTTCGATCTGCCGAATCCGTTCAGCAGAAACGCCAAATTCGGCAGCCAAGTCGTGCAGTGTCGCACCACCATCGTCTTGTAACCATCGGGCCTCTACGATGCGTCGTGAACGCTCGTCCAGAATTTCGAGCGCATGCGTCAGCCCGCTTCCTTGCCTTACATCAGCGGCCTGGCGCTCGAGCACTTGCGTGGGGTCAGAATGACCTTCATCTGACAGATAAGCGATTGGCGCATAGGATTCGTCGTCATCGTCCTGATTTTCAAGAGACAACTCGCGCCCAGACATCCGCACTTCCATTTCACGAACGTCCTCTGGACTCACTTTTAGGGTCGCGGCAATATCCGCCACCTGGTCGGTGTCAAGCGTTTGCCCATCAGGCCGCATACTGCGCAAGTTAAAAAACAGTTTGCGCTGCGCCTTTGTCGTTGCAACTTTCACCATGCGCCAATTGCGCACCACATATTCGTGAATTTCGGCTTTAATCCAATGTACGGCAAACGAGACGAGTCGCACGCCCCGCTCGGGATCAAACCGTTTAACCGCCTTCATCAGCCCGACATTGCCTTCCTGAATCAAATCGGCGTGCGGCAAACCGTAACCCAAGTATTGCCGGGCAACTGAAACGACCAAACGCAAGTGCGACAACACAAGCTCACGTGCGGCTGCAATGTCTTCTTGGTCGCGCAAACGACGAGCGAGGGTCAACTCTTGCTCGGGCGACAGCACCGGCAAACGATTTACGGTCGTAATATAGGCCTCAATCGTCCCGAGCGAGCCAGGGTTCGAGATTGCCATTGCGAGTTGAGACGGTTGTAATGTCAAAGCAGCAGAATTTGTCATGAAGAAATCGCTCCAAAACACGGGCACGATGCATCAGGATATATTAGCACTCTCGTTGCCCGAGTGCTAATAAGACGATCTTGTTGCCAGAAAGTTCCGCATTTCTTCGTGTGGTGTTAATCTCAAGGGGCTGCGGTCGGCGACTAGCGGGTGCTAGGTTTGCTGATTCACTTTGGGTTCGGGTATGTCCGATTTAGTTAAGTTTGTTTCGAAGATATTGTTAGCATGTCTGCTTGTCATAGCCGTGGGCTGGACAACTTACATCGGTGTGCGCTTCTATCACGCTGAACAAGTCGCCTATCGCTGGGTATCGGGCTTAGCGGCTAAGCAGGCTCAGTTCGAGAAAAAAGTCGAAAGCAGTGGCGGCAATACGCTGACCGGTTACGCAACTCCAGACCGCGCAAAGGTGATTGAAGGCCTCGAGGGCAACCTCTCCGGCCTCACTTATGATGCGCTGCAAAAACGCCTATGGGCGGTTTCAAACAAGCCTACCGCGCTAGTCGCCCTTTCAATTGATGGTCAGTTACTGGCAACCTATCCTATCAAAGGGATGTCGGATGTCGATGGCGTTGCTTGGGTGGGCGGTAACCGTATCGCGTTAGTGAACGGTACCCGTAACCGGATTGCGTTGGTCGAGATTCCGGCCACTGCGCAAACCATTGACACAACGCGTAGTTTTTCATTGGTTCTAAGATTTGGTGAGTCAGAGGACAGTAATCACGGCTTTCAAGGCTTGGGGTACGACCTCAAACGCGACCGACTCTATATTGCCAAAGAGCATAGTCCGCGAGCACTGTACCGCGTGAGTGGACTCAATTATCTTCAGGCGCCTGATTCGCGGGGTTTACGCATTGAAAACGTAAGCCGTTGGCTTGATGAGGTGCCGTTCGCCACCGACCTTTCGTCGGTCGAAGTTGACCCCTCGACAGGGCGCGTATTTCTGTTAAGCGAAGAATCGCAGATGGTCGTGCAGCTTGATGGTGATAGCGGTGAGGGTCGTGGAATGCTGTCGTTGTCTTCAAAAGGTTCGACGCCGATGCCTAGGCCTGAAGGCGTAGCCACTGACGAGGCCGGCAGCCTATACATCGTAAGCGCCCCGAATTTATTCTACCGCCTTCGTAAGCCCTAAGATCTGTGCAGGCCATGAAAAGGCTTTAGCGATGGCTCGATTACCACGACTTTTTGCGCCGGCCTTTGCGCAACTTATAACCGCGCAGTTTGCCCCCGCCACCACACACGTATTAAGCACCGCCCCCGACCGTACCTTCGAGTTGCTGTCAACATGGCTCGGCCAAAGCGCGCACCAACATCACGTTTCATTACACGGTTGGTGCATCGCATCAAAGGGGCTTTACATACTTGCGTCGCCAAGCGATTCACTTGGTGTATCTCGCCTGATTCAAGACCTTGGACGACGCTTAGCGGCTCAGTTAAAAGTGGGTAGCGTATTTAGCGGAAGGTATCGCTCAACGATTCCACAACCCGAGCGCTGGGTTCTACCGTGCGTCATCTGGTTAGAGCACAGCCCGGTGCGTGAAGGCTTAGTTGACGAACCGTCCCAATGGCTTTGGTCGTCTGCACACAGCCATACTGAAGGTAACGACACGCGCGCCCCATGGCTGCAGCCACACCATGATTATTGGCTCTGTGGCAACACGCCCTTCGCCAGACAGGCAGCCTACCGCGAGCGGCTCAGTGCCGGCAACGGTGCCTTGGTTGACCAGCAAATCGAAGCGGCCTTACGGGGGCAGTGGGGCTTAGGCGACCAGCCCTTCTTGGCTGAACTGGCGCTTTGCGCCAATCGACGTGTGCAACCAGGCGCGCGTGGCAGGCCTAAAAGAATCACGGTACAACCACCTACTGTCGCTGAAAGCGCACCTCGCGCTAGGTAAATGCGAGCCCTGTCAAGCCAGTAAAGCGAACGCCTTAATCCGCCCAGCAGAGACGAATTTACCCCCATATTATTCCTGGTGCGTCCCTAATTAATATTGAATTTGTTGATATCCATTATTATTTAGGGACGCACCCCAATTAAATCCTCTTGCAGTGCCGTATTTTCAGGCGTATTGTCTCGTCCTCGCACTGCAACATGCCTGTAGTGGCTCAGGAGCACCTTATGCAAACGTTTCCCTTAAGTTTTCAACCGACAGCCGCTAAACAGGCTGCGCCAACAACCAAAGGTGGCTTGCCTCAAGCCCAGGGTCTTTACTCGCCCACCCAAGAACACGACGCATGCGGTGTTGGCTTTGTCGCGCACATTAAGGGGCTCAAAAGCCACTCAATCGTCCAACAAGGCCTAAAAATCCTTGAAAACCTTGACCACCGTGGCGCCGTAGGTGCCGATAAGCTCATGGGCGATGGCGCAGGCATCTTGATTCAGATCCCTGATGCCTTCTTTCGCCAAGAACTCGCCCGCCAAGGCGTGGTGCTGCCCGCCCCAGGCGAATACGGCGTGGCAATGGTTTTTTTACCAAAAGAAATCGCCTCGCGGTTAGCCTGTGAGCAAGAGCTCGAGCGCGCGGTGCGTGCTGAACAACAAGTTGTGTTGGGCTGGCGCGATGTACCGGTTGATGCCGATATGCCAATGTCGCCAACGGTACGTGATTGCGAGCCTGTGATCCGCCAGCTCTTTATTGGCCGTGGCGCCGATGTGATGGTGCCCGACGCACTCGAGCGCAAACTATATGTCATCCGTAAAACTGCGAGCCACGCCATTCAAGCAATGGGTTTGGTTCATGGTCAAGAGTATTTTGTGCCATCCGCGTCCGTGCGCACAATCGTATACAAAGGCTTGCTACTCGCTGACCAAGTGGGCCGTTACTACCGCGACCTCGCCGACCCTTTAACCGTTTCTGCCGTTGCGCTGGTGCATCAACGTTTTTCTACCAACACATTCCCCGCCTGGCCGCTTGCACACCCCTACCGGATGATTGCGCATAACGGCGAGATCAATACGGTCAAAGGCAACTTCAACTGGTTGCGCGCGCGCGAAGGCATGATGCAGTCCGCCGTGCTCGGTGAAGATCTGCAAAAGCTGTATCCGATTGTTTACGAAGGACAATCCGACACGGCAACCTTCGACAACTGCCTTGAATTGCTGGTGATGTCAGGCTACTCGCTTGCCCACGCCATGATGATGATGATCCCAGAAGCCTGGGAGCAACACACCCACATGGACGCAAGTCGTCGTGCGTTTTATGAGTATCACGCCGCAATGATGGAGCCTTGGGATGGCCCCGCCGCCGTCGCTTTTACCGATGGACGTCAGGTCGGTGCAACACTCGATCGCAACGGTTTGCGCCCTGCCCGTTACCTGATCACAGACGACGATATGGTGATCATGGCCTCTGAGGCCGGCACGCTCCCCATCCCCGAAAATCGCATCGTCAAAAAATGGCGCCTGCAGCCCGGAAAAATGTTTTTGATCGACCTTGAACAGGGTCGTATCATCGATGATGCTGAAATCAAATCCCAGCTCGCAAATTCGCGCCCATACCGGCAATGGATCGATCGCCTGCGCGTCAAGCTTGAATCTTTGCCTGCGCCCAAACACGCAGCACTCTCTAACCCGAACGAGACCTTACTAGATCGTCAGCAAGCCTTCGGTTGGACCCAAGAGGATTACAAATTCATTCTTGAGGTCATGGCTGACACAGGTGAAGAATCTATTGGCTCAATGGGTAACGACGCGCCGCTGGCGATTTTGTCGAGCCGCGCAAAGCCTTTTTATAATTACTTTCGCCAATTGTTTGCCCAAGTGACCAATCCGCCGATCGATCCGATCCGCGAACAAATGGTGATGTCGCTGGTGTCGTTTATTGGGCCCAAGCCTAATCTGCTTGACATCAATAACGTAAATCCACCGCTGCGCCTTGAGGTCACTCAGCCCGTTCTAGACGTCGCAGAAATGGCGCAGTTACGTTCCATCGCTGAAGTCACGGGCAACAAATTTCGCAGTTTTGAACTAGATATCACGTACCCCGCAGCTTGGGGCGCTCAGGGTATCGAAGCGCGCTTGGCAGCACTGTGCGCCCGAGCCGTTGACGCCGTAAACACCGGCTTTACTGTCCTGATTTTGACCGACCGCGGCGTCGATCACGAGCGTGTTGCTATCCCTGCGTTGCTGGCCACCTCTGCCATTCACCAACATTTGATTCGCGAGGGGCTTCGCACCAACACGGGCTTAGTGGTTGAAACCGGCTCGGCACGCGAGGTTCATCATTTTGCGTTGCTAGGCGGTTACGGGGCCGAGGCGATTCATCCTTTCCTGGCACTCGAAAGCTTGAAACAAATGTCTGCAACCCCAGACAAGGCAGAAAAAAACTACGTCAAAGCAATCGGCAAAGGCTTGAACAAAGTCATGTCCAAAATGGGCATCTCGACCTACATGTCTTACTGCGGCGCGCAAATTTTTGAAGCCGTTGGCTTACGCTCAGCGTTGGTCAACAAATACTTCTCGGGCACGGCCAGCACGATCGAAGGCATCGGCATTTTTGAAGTTGCCGAAGAAGCCTTACGCACCCATCGCGCAGCTTTTGGCAACGACCCAGTGCTCGCAAACGCTCTGGATGCCGGGGGCGAATACGCCTACCGCGTGCGCGGCGAAGACCACATGTGGACGCCCGATTCAATTGCAAAGTTGCAGCATGCCACGCGCGCCAATAACTACCGCACTTACAAAGAATACGCCCAACTGATCAACGATCAAAGCAAGCGCCACATGACGTTGCGTGGCCTCTTTGAGTTTAAAGTTGATCCAGCACGCGCGATTGCCATCGACGAAGTTGAATCCGCCAAAGAAATCGTCAAACGATTCGCAACGGGTGCAATGTCACTGGGCTCGATTTCAACCGAAGCGCATTCGGTGCTCGCAGTCGCCATGAACCGGATTGGCGGTAAGTCAAACACCGGTGAAGGCGGCGAAGACGAACTGCGCTATCGCAACGAATTGCGTACTGGCAAGAGCGGCATCCTCGCCGGTGCAACCCTCGCCTCTGAGCTTGGCGCTGATCGCATTGCCGCTGACGTGCCACTGCAGGCCGGCGACTCCATGCGCTCTAAGATCAAACAGGTTGCCTCAGGGCGTTTTGGCGTCAGTGCCGAATACCTCTCAAGTGCAGATCAAATCCAGATCAAAATGGCACAAGGTGCCAAGCCAGGCGAAGGCGGTCAATTGCCTGGCCACAAAGTCTCCGAATACATCGCTAAGCTGCGTTGCTCGGTACCCGGCGTGGGCTTGATTTCACCACCTCCGCATCACGACATTTACTCGATCGAAGACTTAGCGCAGCTGATTCACGACCTTAAAAACGTCAATGCGCGGGCCTCGATTTCGGTCAAGCTCGTGTCTGAAGTCGGTGTGGGTACGGTTGCCGCAGGTGTGGCCAAAGCCAAAGCTGATCACGTCACCATCTCTGGTCACGATGGCGGCACAGGTGCGTCTCCGGTTTCATCGATCAAGCATGCTGGCACCCCCTGGGAGCTTGGCCTGGCCGAAACACAACAAACGCTGATGCTCAACAAACTGCGCAGCCGTATTCGAGTGCAAGCCGACGGTCAAATGAAGACCGGTCGCGACGTTGCGATTGGCGCCTTGTTGGGTGCTGACGAGTTTGGTTTTGCCACAGCTCCGCTGGTCGTTGAAGGTTGCATCATGATGCGCAAATGCCATCTGAACACCTGCCCCGTTGGCGTGGCGACTCAAGACCCTGTCTTGCGTCAAAAGTTTCAAGGCAAGCCAGAAAACGTAGTGAATTACTTCTTCTTTGTCGCTGAAGAAGTGCGTGAAATCATGGCGCAACTTGGTATCCGCACGTTCGACGAAATGGTTGGCCGTGTCGATTTGCTCGATACCCGCTCAGGCATCGAGCACTGGAAAGCGCACGGCCTGGATTTCGGTCGTGTGTTTTATCAACCCGCCAATGACAGCCCACGTCGTCAACTCGAAACTCAAGACCATGGTCTTGAGTCGGCACTAGATCACGAGCTGATCGAACGCAGCAAACCCGCTATCGAACGTGGCGAAAAAGTGTCATTTATCGTACCGGTGCGCAACCGTAACCGCACGATTGGCGCAATGCTCTCGGGTCGAATCGCCACACGTTATGGCGATGAAGGCTTGCCCGATGACACCATCCACATTCAATGCAACGGCACGGCCGGTCAAAGCTTTGGCGCCTTTTTAGCTCGGGGCATCACGCTAGATTTGGTGGGCGAAGGCAACGACTATGTCGGTAAAGGTTTGTCTGGTGGCCGAATCATCGTGCGCTCGCCTAACGATTTTCGTGGGCTAGGGACCGATCACATTATTGTTGGTAACACAGTACTGTATGGTGCCACCGGGGGTGAAGCCTATTTCAATGGTGTTGCTGGCGAACGCTTTGCGGTGCGTAACTCGGGCGCGGCGGCAGTGGTTGAAGGCACTGGTGACCACGGCTGCGAATACATGACGGGTGGCACGGTCGTTGTTCTCGGTGCAACCGGGCGCAACTTCGCCGCCGGCATGTCAGGCGGTGTGGCGTATGTCTGGGATCCTGAGCGTACCTTCGCTGAACGTTGCAATCTAAGTATGGTCGCGATCGAGCCTGTTCTCTCCTCTGCTGAACAAGAAAAGGCCCAAGGTATTGACATCTGGCACAGCTTGGGTCGTGGCGGTGTGCGCGAAACTGACGAAGCGATCCTCAAGCGGTTAGTTGAAAACCATTTCCGTTACACCGGTAGTTTTGGCGCGCGTGATTTAGTCAGTCACTGGGAAAGCGCTCGCGGTAAATTCATCAAAATCATGCCTGTGGATTACAAACGCGCGCTCGGCGAGATGTGGCGCGCTGCCAATCCACAACCCAAAGCTGCTTAAGGAATCATCATGGGAAAAATCACTGGCTTTTTAGAGCTTGATCGTTTGCAAGAGGCTTCTGAGGAACCTGCAAGCCGCTTGAAACACTGGCGTGAGTTCGTCCTTCACTTGTCCGATGAACAAGCCGGCAAACAAGCGGCACGATGTATGGATTGCGGCATCCCGTTTTGTAATAACGGCTGCCCTGTCAACAACATCATCCCCGACTGGAATGACTTGGTGTATCGCCAAAACTGGCGCGGTGCGCTAGATGTGCTGCACTCGACAAATAATTTCCCAGAGTTTACGGGGCGTATTTGCCCAGCGCCTTGTGAAGCCGCTTGCACGCTCAACATCAATGACGATGCCGTCGGCATCAAGTCGATCGAGCACGCCATTATTGACAAGGGCTGGGCCGAAGGTTGGGTTGTACCTCAGCCGCCCGCTCAAAAAACCGGCAAAACCGTTGCAGTGATTGGTTCGGGTCCAGCCGGCTTAGCGTGTGCGCAGCAATTGGCGCGCGCAGGTCATGCCGTGACCGTGTTTGAAAAGAACGATCGCATCGGTGGCTTACTACGCTATGGCATCCCCGATTTCAAACTTGAAAAAACCCTGATTGATCAACGCATCAACCAGATGCAAGCCGAAGGCGTGACGTTTAAAACTTCGCATTACATTGGCGAGGCTGCACAAGCACCCAGTAAAGAGCTCACCGTAAAAACGCCCGAAGCTTTACAAAAAGAATTTGACGCAGTGGTCTTGTCGGGTGGCTGTGAAACTCCGCGCGATTTGCCGATTGCTGGTCGTGATCTTGAAGGCGTGATGTACGCCATGGATTTCTTACGCCCACAAAACAAGGTCGTTGCAGGCGACAAACTTAGCTCGCAAGTACTGGCAAAAGACAAACATGTTGTCGTCATTGGTGGTGGCGATACGGGCTCTGATTGTGTGGGCACCAGCAATCGTCACGGCGCGAAATCCGTCACACAAATTGAGTTAATGCCTCGCCCACCCGAAAGCGAAAATAAAGCAATGACTTGGCCGTACTGGCCGGCAAAATTGCGTACCTCGTCATCGCACGAAGAAGGTGCTGAGCGCGACTGGGCCATTACCAGCAAGTCTTTAGCGGGCAAGGGCGGTAAGGTCGAGAAGCTTGTTGCCGCACGCGTCGAGTGGGTGAAGGATGAGACCTCTGGGCAAATGAAGATGCAAGAGGTCAAGGGCTCTGAATTTGATATCCAGGCTGATCTTGTTTTACTGGCCATGGGTTTTGTTGCCCCCGTGAATTCAGTCTTAACAGCCTTTGGGGTCGATCAAGACGCGCGCGGTAACGTGCGTGCCAACACCGACGACTATCGCACGAACCTGGCAAAAGTCTTTGCCGCTGGTGATATGCGACGCGGTCAATCGCTGGTGGTGTGGGCAATTCGAGAAGGTCGTCAATGCGCCCGCTCAGTCGATGAGTTTTTAATGGGTTCAAGCGAACTACCACGCTAAGCCAAACCAGCCGGAGATGTTCAATGACTCACCCTGTTAAACGCCTATGTTCAATTGCGGTGAGCCTGTTGGCGATCTCTGCTGTGACGGGTGCTTGGGCTCAAGCACCGTCAGCTTCGGCCGAAACAAAGCCTTGGCCCACCAAAAGCGTCACGTTGATTGCCACCTATGCTGCCGGCGGTTTTGTCGACACACGCATGCGACTCCTTGCGCGCAAACTGGCTGATAAGTTTGGGCAACCCTTTGTCGTCGAAAACAAAGTGGGTGCCGGCGGCGTCGTTGGTACTGCTGCAATCGCCAAGGCGGCCCCGGATGGGTACACGATTGGCTCAGGCAATCTGGCCCCGTTAGCGGTGAACCCAACCCTAATGACGATGTTGCCCTATCACCCTCAAAAAGACCTCATACCGGTCATTTTGATTGAAAACAGCCCGCTTGTATTAAGCGTATCCAACAGCCTACCGGTTAAAAACCTGGCCGATCTGATTGCGTTAGCCAAAAAAGAGCCCGGTAAACTGACCTTTGGCTCATCTGGTATCGGCGGTGCCCACCACCTGTCGGGCGAAATGTTTCGCGACCTGGCCAACATTGACATTGTGCACGTGCCCTACAAAGGCGGCGCACCCGCCTCAACCGACCTGATGGCTGGGCACATCAGCATGATGTTTGAAATGGGCTATGCCGCCCTTCCTGCGATCGAAGGCAAAAAAATACACCCCCTCGCCGTGACCTCAACCAAGCGACTCGCACTGCTTCCCGAAGTCCCCACAATGGCTGAACTCGGCGTTGCTGACTTCGAGTCCTACAACTGGCAAGGCATCATCGTCCCAGCCGGTACGCCTGCGACCATCATCACTAGGCTTAACACCGCCTTGAACGAAATATTGCGCGATCCTGAGGTGATCAAACAAATCGCGGATACCGCGAGCCAGGCAGGCGGCGGCACACCTGAAGACTTTGCCCGCTTTATTGCCTCAGAGACCGCGAAATGGGCCAAAGTCATCAAGTCGGCACATATTCAGCCGCAGTAAGTACTTTGCGAGTCGTCCCCCTGTATCGGGGGATGTTACAACTTCAGCGTGGGCGTTACAATTGAGAGCCTGAGCCTGACGACCTGGCGGTGCTGTGCGATGACAGCCGCTGCGTTTTGCTCTGATCCTTTTGGTTCGACATGCTTACGCCCCCTCAGAACTCTAACCAACCCGTGCTGCGCCTTGAAGGTGTCTCGCTTGGGTATGGCGACTTCACCGTCTTACGTGAGATCTCACTTGAGGTCTTGCCTGGTCAGGTTGTTGCCATGATGGGCGGCTCAGGCTCAGGCAAAACAACCTTACTACGTGCGGCCACGGGCCAACTCGTCGCGCAGCGTGGCACCATTACCCTGTTCGGGCAAAATCTGGCTCAAGCTGATCGCCCGTTACTGCAGTCGCTACGCCAGCGTATGGGCGTCTTGTTTCAACAGGGTGCTTTATTTACTGATTTAAATGTCTTCGAAAACGTCGCATTTCCGCTGCGCGAACATCTCAGTCTGTCAACCGCGAAACTCACCGAGCGCGTACTCGAAAAACTGGGCGCGGTAGGTTTGCGTGCGGCTGCACATTTAAAAGTATCTGAGATTTCTGGCGGCATGGCACGCCGCGTAGCACTTGCACGCGCAGTCGTACTAGAACCCGAACTCGTTTTATATGACGAACCCTTTGCCGGTCTTGACCCGATCTCGCTTGGCATCACAGCACGTCTCATTCGCAGCCTGTCCGACCGCCTAGGCTGCGCCTCGGTGGTGATCACCCACGACATCGCCGAGTCCTTTGCCATTGCTGATCACGTATACCTGGTTGGTCAGGGCGAACTTAAAGCGCATGGCACACCCGCTACGCTCAGCGCGTCGCCTGACCCGTATGTACAACAATTTTTACACGGACATGCCGACGGCCCAGTCGCTTTTGACTACCCTGTCACCCCAGCCTTTGAGGCTTGGCTTGCTCGCACAGGCGCACAGGCATGAATCAACCTAAATTTTTAGCGAGGCTTGGAAAAAGTGCGCGCTTACGCCTCACCGGGCTTGGGCTGTTTACGCGTTTCTTTGCCATGCTTCTACAACGCAGCGGGATCGTCTTGCAACGACCTCGCCTGGTGTCTCAGCAAGTGCACTTTATCGGTAATTTTTCCTTACTGATCATTATTGTTTCGGGCTTATTTGTAGGCTTTGTTTTAGGACTGCAAGGGTATTACACCCTGAACCGCTACGGCTCTGAAGAAGCACTTGGCTTGCTCGTCGCGCTCTCACTGACGCGTGAGCTTGGTCCAGTCATTACAGCCCTGCTGTTTGCCGGTCGAGCTGGCACTTCGCTGACTGCTGAGATTGGGCTGATGAAGGCCGGCGAACAATTGGCCGCCATGGAAGTCATGGCGGTCGACCCCATCCGACGAGTCTTTGTGCCTCGTTTTTGGGGGGGCATCATTGCAATGCCTGTTTTAGCAGCTGTTTTCTCAATGGTCGGGATCATCGGCGGCTGGGTGGTCGGCGTGCTACTAATTGGCATCGATACCGGTGCATTTTGGTCACAAATGCAAAACGGCGTTGATGTGTACAAAGACGTCTTAAATGGCGTGATAAAAAGTATTATCTTCGGGGTCGCAGTCACACTTATTGCGCTTTACGAAGGTTGGCAGGCGCGCCCAACCCCCGAGGGCGTTGCGCGCGCAACCACTCGCACTGTTGTGACCGGTTCTTTGGCGGTCTTAGGGCTTGATTTTCTACTGACTGCGCTGATGTTCAGCAATTAAAGGGTCAAAAAATGTCGAACGAAAAAACAGATTGGTGGGTAGGGCTCTTTATCCTTTTAGGCGGCGTTGCACTGTCTTTTCTGGCCTTACGTGCCGGTAACCTCAGCAGCTTCTCGTTTGCCCCCACCTACGCCTTGTCAGCAAAGTTCGACAACATCGGTGGGCTTAAAGTACGCGCACCGGTTAAAAGTGCGGGCGTGGTAGTGGGGCGTGTGGCCAGCATCGCTTTGGATGAAAAAACCTTTCAAGCTGTGGTCACCATTCAAATCGAAAAGAATTTTCATTTTCCAAAAGACTCTTCAGCCAAGATTTTGACCTCGGGCTTGCTAGGCGAACAATATATCGGTCTTGAGGCAGGCGGCGACGACGCCAACCTTGTTGCAGGTGCAACGATTCAATTCACGCAAAGCGCAATCGTCCTAGAAAGCCTGATCAGCCAGTTCTTATACTCCACCGCTGAAAAACAAGGTACGCCGCAAGGCACCGGCTCAGCGCCTGCAGCCCAATCACCAAAAGTATCTCAATAACGGTCAAGCAACATGCGCTCTCGTTTTTTTAATCAACAGCTAGGCCTGGCACTGTCTGGGCTTGCCTTGGTGATACTGTCCGGATGCGCCACGCGCCCGGTCGGTCCGGCAAACCCCAATGACCCCCTTGAGGCGTCAAACCGCGCGGTGTTTGAATTCAACGATGCAGTCGACCGCGCCGTCTTAAAGCCCGTCGCCGAGGCCTACTCGGTTGTCGTGCCTCAACCGGTTCGCACCTGTGTCAACAACATCTTTTTAAATATCGGTGACGTTTGGTCTTGGTTTAACAGTACGTTACAAGGACGCCAGGTCGATGCGCTCAATACCTTTGGTCGCGTCTTACTGAACTCAACCATGGGGCTTGGCGGCTGTTTAGATATTGCAAGCCAAACTGGCGCCAAGCGCATTCCAAATGACTTTGGAGTCACCCTTGGCGTCTGGGGCTTAGACTCTGGCCCGTATGTTGTGCTGCCTATTATTGGCTCATCAACGCTCAGAGACGGCGCCGGGCGAGCCGTCGATTTATACGTCAATCAAGTTGGTTATGGCTCGTTAATTAATAACATTGACGTGCGCAATTCGATTTATGGCCTCGAGGTGGTTGAACGCCGAGAGGCGCTACTTGAAGTGACAAACACAATCGACCGTACCGCACTGGATCGCTACAGCTTCATACGCGACGCCTACTTGAAACGCCGCAAGGCTCAGGTCGACGGTGCAACCGCAGAGGCTGAGAAGCTACCAAACTATGAAGACTTTGGAGCCGAAACCGCCGACGAGAAGGCCCTGAGTGTCGCTCCAAAAAAATAGGGCTGCGCGTTGAGTGCCTACACCAAACTATTGAGTCTATCGCAAGGATTTTTTCATGAAGTTTCGTATTGATTTTTTTCTAAAACTGTTGATGTTATGTCTGCTGCTTGGACTGAATCACACAGCACGCTCACAAGCGAAGCCTGACCCGAACGCCGCACCCAATGACTTCGTGCAGCAAGTTGCTGATCAGGTGTTAGCTGCGCTGAAGGCCGATGGCAGCGCACGCGCTGGTAACACCGCGCGCGTGAATCAAATCGTTGATGATTTGATTTTGCCGAATGTCGATTTTGAAAAGACAACTCGGCTCGCAGCGGGGCGCTATTGGCGGCAGGCAACAGCCGAGCAGCAAGCAGCCTTGGTCAAAGCCTTTCGTGGCACGCTAGGCCGCGCGTATAGCGGTGCCTTCACCCGCGTTGACGAGGCCACCAGCGTTAAAGTTTTACCTTTGCGCGGCGACGTCAGCGCAAGCGACATTGTGGTGAAGTCTCAGGTCACGCAGCACGCAAATACCCAACCGATTGGGCTGGATTATCGTCTTGAAAAAACAGCTCAAGGCTGGAAAATTTACGACTTGAACGTAGAAAACATCTGGCTGATCGAAAACTACCGCAATCAGTTTTCTCAGCAAATTAGTCAAAACGGTATCGATGGCCTGATTCAGGCTCTGAATCAACGCGCACAACAATAACTATCCATCCCGGTCCCGCAGGGTTTCTGGTCGCTCGGGCGCTCCGTCTCACAACAAGGTCGTTATGTCTGCTGTTTCGTTTGAACATGTTTCTAAGATTTTCGCGCCCCGCACGTTGGGATGGCGTGGCCTGTTAAGGGCGCCTGAAGGGCCCGGCTTTCAGGCGCTTGATGATGTCTCGTTAACGATTGAGCACGGCGAGTTTTTTGCGTTGCTCGGGCCCAATGGGGCTGGCAAAACAACGCTCATCTCTGTGTTGGCTGGGCTGTGCCAGGCAACCAAAGGGCGTGCGAGTGTTTGCGGTCACGATGTTGTCACCGATTATCAAGCAGCCAGGCGCTCATTGGGGGTGGTACCCCAAGAGCTCGTGTACGATCCGTTTTTTACTGTTCGCGAAACCTTGCGTATTCAGTCAGGCTATTTTGGCTTTCGCCACAACGACGATTGGATCGATGAAATTTTGGCCAATCTAGGCCTCACCGACAAAGCCGACGAAAACATGCGCGCCTTATCGGGCGGGATGAAACGCCGTGTGCTGGTTGCCCAAGCACTGGTGCATCGCCCCCCTGTGATTGTGCTGGACGAGCCCACAGCCGGGGTCGATGTTGACTTGCGCCGCAGCCTTTGGGAGTTTATCTCTCGGCTCAATACTCAGGGGCACACGATCATCTTGACCACACACTACCTAGAAGAAGCCGAGATGCTGTGCAACCGCACAGCCATGCTCAAGGGCGGGCGCATCGTCGCGCTTGACACCACCCAAGCACTGATCGCGCGTGGTGGCGGAAACCTCGAGCAGGCGTTTGTACACATTATGAACGCTCAACCATCTAAGTTTTCTGAGGTGCGTGCATGAGCGCCCCCATTTTGACCGCGCGTACCGGTGCTGGCTCAGGGTTTCCAACCCTGCTTGGCAAAGAGTTACTGCGATTCTGGAAAGTCAGTTTTCAAACCATTGCCGCACCTGTCATCACGGCGTTGCTGTACCTTGTCATTTTTGCCCAAGTGCTGCAAGACCGCATCCAAGTGTATGGCAGCGTTCCGTACACAGCCTTTTTGATCCCCGGGCTCATGATGATGAGCATGTTGCAAAACGCTTTTGCTAACCCCTCATCATCACTCATTCAAAGCCGGGTAACAGGCAACTTAGTGTTTGTGCTGTTGCCACCCATTTCGCACCGTGAATTTTTCAGTGCTTACGTGCTGGCGGCAATCGTGCGCGGTCTAGCGGTCGGCACCTGCGTGTGGTTGGTTTCTTTATATTTCAGCCCGATGTCGATCAAGCACCCTCTTTGGGCGCTTGCCTTTGCGATGCTATCTTGCGGAATTATGGCCATTTTGGGCTTAATTGCTGGGCTCACCTCTGAAAAATTTGATCAGCTCGCTGCTTTTCAAAATTTTCTGATCATGCCGGCCACGTTTTTGTCAGGTGTGTTTTATTCGGTACACACCTTGCCCGCGTTTTGGCAGACGGTATCGCACTGGAACCCTCTTTTCTACACAATTGACGGGTTTCGTTACGGTTTTTTTGGCGTCGCCGATGTATCGCCTTGGCACAGCCTAGCCGTTGTCGCCGGCGTCTTTTCCGTTTTGGCGACGTTTGCCCTACGCCTATTGGGTCGAGGCTACAAGCTGCGTACGTAAACCATCTAAAATAGCGATTATTCCAGAATCGTTGCCCGCTCAAGGACCTTGCAGATCATGTTGCCCACCCCAGAAGATATTCGCGCTTACATCGCCGCGGGCCTCGCCTGCGAGCACCTTGAAGTCAGCGGCGACGGCGCACATTTCGAGGCTGTGATTGTCAGTAACGCCTTCGCAGGCAAGCGCCTGATCGCCCGTCATCAATTGGTGTATGCCGCCTTGGGCGATCGCATGAAGCAAGAAATTCACGCGCTGTCGATGCGTACCTTAACCCCCGAAGAGTTCAGCAAACCCGCCTGATGGATATCTTACGAATTACGGGTGGCAATCGCCTTCACGGTGAGATCAGTATTTCAGGAGCAAAAAATGCGGCACTGCCAATCTTATGCGCAGGTTTGCTGACCGCCGATACGATCACTCTTACCAATGTCCCCGAATTAAACGACATTGCGACGACGCTTAAATTATTAAGTCAGATGGGCGTACGCTGCACACGCGAAAGCAATGGCACCGTCAACATCACGGCCAACGACGTCACAACACTCGAAGCGCCCTACGAGCTGGTTAAAACTATGCGAGCCTCGATTTTGGTGCTGGGGCCCTTACTCGCACGGTTTGGCCAAGCGCGGGTCAGTCTGCCAGGTGGCTGTGCAATCGGACAGCGCCCCGTTGACCAGCACATTCACGGCTTGGCTGCTTTGGGCGCCGACATCAGCATTGAGCATGGGTTTGTTGTGGCACGCGCCAAACGCCTGAAAGGTGCTGTCATTCGTACCGATATGGTCACCGTCACTGGCACCGAAAACCTACTCATGGCAGCCGTCTTAGCAGAAGGCCAAACCGTTTTAGAGAACGCCGCCCGTGAGCCTGAGGTCGTCGACTTGGCCGAACTTTTAATTAAGATGGGCGCACGGATACAGGGTCATGGCACTGACCGCATCGTGGTCGATGGCGTCACAAGCCTGCATGGTGCTACGCACGAGGTCATCCCTGATCGCATTGAAGCTGGCAGCTTCTTGTGTGCAGTGGGCGCTGCGGGGGGCGAGATCACCTTGCGCAAGGTCGCGCCTGAAACAATGGGCGCCACACTTTCTAAGCTGCAAGAGGCCGGTGTGACACTGACCTGCGGCACAGACTGGATTCGCGCCACCATGAATCAACGACCCAAGCCAGTTGATTTTCGGACGCACGAATATCCTGGCTTTGCGACCGATATGCAGGCACAGGTCATGGCGCTCAGTGCGTTAGCCGATGGCACCTCGGTCATCGCCGAAACCATTTTCGAAAATCGCTACATGCACGTCCAAGAGTTGCTGCGCTTAGGTGCGCGCATCGATATTGATGGCCATACGGCTGTTGTTCGCGGTGTGGCAAAGCTATCGGGTGCTACTGTGATGGCAACCGATTTGCGTGCCTCTGCCAGTCTTGTGATTGCTGGTCTGGCGGCCGAAGGTGAGACCGTCGTCGAGCGGATCTATCATCTGGATCGCGGCTACGAACGCATGGAGCACAAGCTCAGACAGCTTGGTGCCAAAATCGAACGCCTTTCAAGCAAGGATCTCTCATGAGCACAGCTGAGCCGCTTCGCCCTCTGACAATGGCCCTCTCAAAAGGCCGAATTTTTGAAGAAACTCTACCGCTCCTTGAGGCTGCAGGCATTCAGGTTTCTGAAAACCCTGAACAGTCACGCAAACTGATTATCGCGACCAGCAACCCGGGATTGCGGTTAATTATTGTGCGCGCCTCTGATGTGCCAACCTATGTTGAGTACGGCGCCGCTGATCTGGGCATTGCAGGTAAAGATGTGCTCATTGAACATGCAGCGCAGCATCCTGGCGGGCTCTATCAGCCGATTGATCTGAATATCGCGCGCTGCCGCCTTGCCGTCGCGGTGCGTAAAGGCTTTGACTACGAGGCTGCAGTGCGCCAGGGCGCGCGCTTGCGCGTGGCAACCAAGTACACCCAGGCTGCGCGCGAACACTTTGCTGCAAAAGGGGTATACGTCGACTTGATCAAACTGTATGGCTCAATGGAGCTTGCCCCACTGGTGGGCTTGGCCGATGCAATTGTCGACTTAGTGTCAACGGGCAACACCCTGAAAGCCAACGATTTGGTCGCAGTTGAAGACATCATGCCGATTTCATCGCGACTCGTCGTTAACCGTGCTGCGCTTAAAACACGTCATGCACAACTGCAACCTCTTTTAGATGCCTTTGAACAAGCCAGTCACGCAACCGTGGCAACGTAGCGACACCTTGAGATTGACACCATGGCAACACTTTCACGCCTAGACTCGCGCGATCCAGATTTTGATGCAAAGCTTAGCGCGTTACTCGCGTTTGATGCCGAGCAGGACGAAGCGATTGACAGTGCCGCGGCGCGCATCCTCAAGCTGGTGCGTACTGAAGGCGACGTGGCGCTTGTGCGCCTGACGCAAGAGTTCGATCGGGTGCAAATCCAACAGGCCGCTGAACTCGAAATTCCTCGCAGCGAATGGCTCAAAGCATTGGCTGAACTGCCAGCGTCACAGCGGCAGGCCCTTGAGGCGGCCGCCGAGCGTGTACGCACCTATCACCTGCATCAAATTCAAAAGAGCTGGTCTTACACAGAGGCCGACGGCACCCGTTTAGGTCAACAAGTAACTGCTCTGGATCGCGTCGGGGTGTATGTACCGGGCGGCAAAGCAGCTTATCCATCGTCAGTCCTCATGAATGCCATTCCGGCAAAAGTCGCGGGCGTCTCTGAAGTTGTGATGGTGACGCCAACCCCTGGCGGTCAGCGTAACGCCATGGTTTTGGCGGCCGCAGCCATCGCGGGCGTTGACCGTTGTTTTGCCATCGGCGGCGCGCAGGCTGTGGGTGCGCTTGCATATGGCACCGCAACGATACCGGCGGTCGATAAAATTGTCGGACCGGGCAATGCCTACGTCGCGGCAGCAAAGCGCCGGGTATTTGGCACGGTAGGCATCGACATGATTGCAGGCCCAAGCGAAATCCTGATCATCTGCGACGGTAAAACATCGCCCGACTGGATTGCGATGGATCTGTTCTCGCAAGCCGAACACGACGAACTGGCCCAAGCGATCTTGCTATGCCCAGACGCAGGCTATCTCGACGCGGTCGAGCGCTCAATGAATAAACTGCTACCCACAATGCCCCGTGCTGACATCATTCGCACAAGTTTGCGCGATCGTGGCGCACTCATTTTGGTGCGTGATTTGGGCGAAGCTTGCGCCATTAGCAATCAGATCGCACCCGAGCATCTTGAGGTGTCGGTCGAAGAGCCCGACGCTTGGCTGCCCCATTTGCGTCACGCGGGTGCGATCTTTATGGGGCAACACAGCTCTGAGTCGCTCGGCGACTATTGTGCAGGTCCAAACCATGTGTTGCCAACCTCGCGCACTGCTCGGTTTTCTTCGCCGTTGGGTGTCTATGATTTCCAGAAACGCTCGAGTTTGATCCATGTGTCGGCTGCGGGCGCGCAAACACTCGGCAAAATTGCGGCCGAACTCGCGCTTGGTGAAGGCCTGCAAGCCCATGCAGCAAGCGCCGCCTACCGCCTCGCCCCCTCGGGCAACAACTAGGCACCTCGGTCAAACACCATTCATCACAACAATTCGCTCAGACCGCCCTACAATATAGTTTCTGACGCCAAGAGCCCAAGCCATGCGCACCGCCGAAATTATCCGTAACACCAACGAAACAAAAATACGTGTCGCAATCAATCTTGATGGCACAGGCCGCCAAAAGCTCGATACAGGTGTGCCCTTTTTAGATCACATGCTCGATCAAATTGCCCGGCACGGTTTAATTGATCTTGAGGTTCATGCGCAGGGCGACCTAGAAATCGACGCGCATCACACCGTTGAAGACGTTGGCATTACGATCGGACAAGCCATCGCAAAAGCCGTGGGTGATAAAGCAGGCATTCGTCGCTACGGCCATGCCTACGTTCCTCTTGATGAAGCGCTTTCGCGCGTGGTGGTCGATTTTTCAGGCAGGCCCGGCTTACAGTTTCATGTGCCCTTCACCCGCGCCCGGGTAGGTGATTTTGACGTTGACCTCACCATTGAATTTTTTCAAGGTTTGGTCAACCATGCACTGCTGACCATGCACATCGATAACTTACGCGGTGTCAACGCACATCACCAGTGCGAAACTATTTTCAAGGCAACTGGCCGAGCACTGCGCATGGCGCTCGAACTTGATCCGCGCAGCGCCGGCGTCGTACCTTCTACAAAAGGTGTGCTGTAAGCCATGTCCCTGATCGCCATTGTTGACTACGGCATGGGTAACATCCACTCGGTCGAGCGGGCGTTACGCCACGCCGCTCCTGAGGCGGACATTCGTCTATGCAGTCAGGCACGCGACATTCTGGCCGCTGACCGGGTCGTGTTTCCAGGTCAAGGCGCAATGGCAGACTGTATTCGTACGCTCGATGAGGCGGGCTTGCGCGAGGCTGTCATTCGCGCAGCAAAAAATAAACCCTTACTTGGGGTTTGCGTGGGCGAACAAATGCTGTTCGAGCGCAGCGAAGAAGGCAACACCAGCAGCCTGGGTATCTTCAAAGGCGAGGTACGCCGCTTTCAGGGTCCAGCCTTCGACGCGGGTGCGCAGCAACTTAAGGTGCCACACATGGGCTGGAATCCGGTCAAACAAAGCCGTGAGCATGCCCTGTGGCAGGGGATTCCTGATATGACCCCCTTTTATTTTGTTCACAGTTACTATGCCGTGCCCGCGCAAGCTGAGCTAACCGTCGGACAAAGCAACTACGGTGGCCTATTCACCTGTGCGGTTGCGGCCGATAATATCTTTGCCGTACAGTTTCACCCTGAAAAAAGTGCCGAATATGGTTTGCGTCTTTACCGTAATTTTGTAGACTGGAAGCCTTAAACTTAAACTAACCCCTTATCAACGCTCGCTTGTCGCGGGTGCTTTGAACTTTACGTGACCACTCAATAATCACATGCTGCTGATCCCTGCAATTGATCTCAAAGACGGGCGCTGCGTCCGACTCCGCCAAGGCGACCTCGACGACGCAACGGTCTTCTCTGAAGACCCAACCGCCATGTCTAATCTTTGGCTTGACCGAGGTGCCCGACGCCTGCACTTAGTCGACCTCAATGGCGCTGTGGCTGGCAAGCCCAAAAATGAATCCGTCATTCGAGCGATTGTCGATTCTGTCGGTGCTGACATTCCGGTTCAGATTGGCGGTGGCATTCGCGACCTCGACACCATTGAGCGTTATCTTGACTTCGGCATCACCTACGTCATCATCGGTACAGCAGCAGTCAAAAACCCAGGCTTTTTGCATGATGCGTGTGGTGCATTCCCAGGCAGCATTATTGTCGGGCTTGATGCACGCGATGGCAAAGTGGCAACCGACGGTTGGAGCAAGCTCACTAAGCACGATGTGCTTGATATGGCCAAAAAATTTGAAGACTATGGCTGCGAAGCCATTATCTATACGGATATTGGCCGTGATGGCATGCTCACAGGCGTCAACATCGAGGCGACCGTACGACTCGCACAACATATCCGGATTCCAGTCATTGCCTCAGGTGGTGTCACAGACATGCGCGACATCGAAGCGCTGTGTGCAGTTGAAGCCGAAGGCATTGAAGGTGCGATTTTAGGCCGTAGCATCTACGAAGGCACTCTCGATTTTGAAGCCGCACAACTGCGTGCAGACGAACTCGCGCCATGAGCCAAGCGGTCGCGCCCAGCACCAATAGCGGCCTGACTCGTCGAATCATCCCGTGCCTGGATGTCACAGCAGGACGTGTGGTGAAGGGTGTGAATTTTGTCGACCTGATCGATGCAGGTGATCCAGTTGAAATCGCTCAACGCTACAACGAGCAAGGCGCAGACGAACTCACCTTTTTGGATATCACTGCAACAAGCGATGAGCGTGATTTGATTCTATCGATCATCGAACAAGTCGCCTCGCAAGTCTTTATCCCCCTCACTGTCGGCGGTGGTGTGCGTCGGGTCAGCGACGTGCAACGCCTGCTCAATGCAGGCGCCGATAAAGTCTCGATCAACAGTGCCGCAGTCGCCAACCCTGAGCTTGTGCGTGCCGCCTCGAGTTATCACGGTTCGCAGTGCATTGTCGTCGCCATTGATGCACGGCGTGTCGACAACAGTGCAACGCCCGCCTGGGAGGTCTTTACCCATGGCGGCCGTCGCGGCACTGGTTTAGATGTCGTGGCCTGGGCGCGTCAAATGGCCGAGTTTGGCGCTGGCGAATTGCTATTAACAAGTATGGATCGCGACGGCACTAAATCTGGTTTTGACCTTGAGCTTACCCGCCGCGTTGCCGACGCAGTCGCGATTCCGGTAATCGCCTCAGGCGGCGTTGGCAATCTGCAGCATTTAGCCGACGGGGTCACCCTAGGTGGCGCCAGCGCCGTGCTAGCCGCCAGTATTTTTCACTATGGTGAGTTCACCGTGCGTCAAGCCAAAGACTTTATGGCAAACCAAGGCATTGCTGTGCGGCGCAGCCAATGATGACTACAACGCCTCCTGCCTGGCTTGCTGAAGTCAAGTTTGACGAAAAGGGACTGATCCCCGCTATTTCGCAAGACGCGACCACTGGGCAAATACTGATGGTGGCCTGGATGAACGCTGAGTCGCTCTCTGAGACCGCAGAAACAGGCCGAGCCGTCTTTTGGTCTCGCTCGCGCAATCGGATCTGGCGAAAGGGCGAAGAATCGGGTCACACACAACGACTGATTGAACTCAGACTTGATTGTGATGGCGATGTGCTTTTGTTAAAAGTTGAACAAATTGGCGAGATCGCCTGCCATACCGGGCGCGCGAGCTGTTTTTATCGGCGTCTTGAACAAAGCACCGACCCATTGTCCTCAACGTGGGTAAGCGTCGATCCGGTTCTAAAAGACCCTGAGCTCATCTATAAGTGAACGCCTGAAACATGACAGCCTCTACCCCTAATACGTCAATTGCTGGCGCCTCTGATGCAATTCTTGCCAGGATTGCCGACATACTGGCAACCCGGCTGCCCGCACAGGGCGGAGACCCCACAACGTCGTACGTGGCAAAGTTATTCTCAAAAGGGCCCGATGCGGCCTTAAAAAAGATTGGCGAAGAAGCCACCGAGCTTGTGATGGCCGTCAAAGACCAACAACCTGAGCGAATCGTGGCAGAAACAGCCGATTTATGGTTTCATTGCTTAGTCGTATTAACTGAACATGGTTTGCGTCCCGAGCAAGTATTAGCCGAACTGGCGCGGCGCGAGGGCGTATCTGGACTTCAAGAAAAAGCTTCCCGTAAACCTTAAACGACACCCCATGAGCGAAAACTGCCTCTTCTGCAAAATCGTGAAAGGTGAAATCCCGGCAAAAATCGTCTATACAGACGACGATTGTGTGGTTTTTCATGACATTCACCCCGCTGCTCCAGTACATTTACTGATGGTGCCACGTCACCATGTCGTATCGATGCAAGACGTCAAACCCGAAGATGCCGGCTGGTTAGGTAGAATGCTCTCTAAGGTTCAAGATATTGCTTTAGCAAACGGCTGCAACCCAGGGCCTGAAGGCGGTTTTCGTCTCACCACGAACTCAGGCCTTGAGGGTGGCCAAGAAATTAAACACCTGCATTTTCATATCCTTGGTGGCAAACGCCCTTGGCAGGGCTTTACCCCCATCAAGAATTAATCCGGAGAACGACCATGGGTAGTTTTAGTATTTGGCACTGGCTAATTGTTCTGGTGATCGTTGCACTGATTTTTGGTACTAAAAAAATCAGAAATATCGGAGCAGATTTAGGTGGGGCAGTCAAAGGCTTCAAAGAAGGCATGAAAGATCCGAACGCCAAAGAAGGCGACGCAGCCGCAACCGCTGAAGCTGTACCGGTTCAACGCGTTGCCACGGGTGAAACCATCGACGTGCAGGCGAAAGAGAAGTCAAACACCCAGCCCGGCACGCATTAATCCTTTCGGCTAGCTTTTCTAGCTGAGTCTTTTTGGCACATCACACACCATGTTTGACGTCAGCTTTACCGAACTACTCGTAATCGGGGTCGTGGCTCTGGTCGTCATTGGCCCCGAGCGCCTACCAAAAGTGGCGCGCACGCTCGGCCATTTGGTGGGGCGCGCGCAGCGCTACGTGAACGATGTCAAAACTGACATCCAGCGAGAGGTTGAGCTCGACGAGCTGCGCAAATTGAAAGATCAAATGCAAGACGCGGCACAGACTGTGCAATCCAGCCTGCAAAATACCGAGTCCTCACTGCGCAAGCCACTTGAGGCACTCGAGCAAGACGTCTCAGCGCTCAAAGATTCATTTACAAATACAGCAACATCGTTGACAGACACTGCTCTTGTTGAGCCTGTCACACCCGAGCTGCCAAAGCCCTCTAGCGCGACGGCCGCAGTCTCGTCCGAGACAAATACTCAAAGTTTGTCTGCAGAGGTTGCCCCCTCGTTTGCCGAGGCTGAGGTGCAAGCCATGCTCGTGCCAGACCCTGTCCCAGCGGTCGCATCCTCACCGGAACCCGCCCCGCGGCTGGCTGAAGTACCCGTGCCCGCAACACCCGTAGCAGTTCCAACCCAACTTGAACTGGGCGCCTTAGCGCCAGCTCCTACACACACGCCAAACAAGACCTCGGTCGCCTCTTCAACCCCGGGATCTACATCTTGAGCTCCGATCGTTCTGACAGCACCTCAACCGATAGCCACACGTTGCCCGGCCAAAACGCAGAGCAAGCACCCGAGGCCAACGAAAGTTTTATGTCTCACCTGATCGAGTTGCGCACACGTCTCTTGCGCGCGGTTGGCACAGTGGTTGCGATCTTTGTAGTGCTGTTTATTTACCCCGGTGCCTCAGTGATCTATGACATTCTGGCGGCTCCGATGCTGGCCTCACTGCCACAGGGCACGCGTATGATCGCCACTGGCGTCATTACCCCCTTCATGGTGCCCATGAAAGTCACCATGATGGCGGCGTTTGTTGTCTCGCTGCCCGTGGTGCTTTATCAGGTCTGGGCGTTCGTAGCGCCAGGCTTATACCGGCACGAGCAACGTTTGGCTCTGCCTTTGATTGTGTCTAGCTCTTTGCTATTTATTGCTGGGATGGCATTTTGCTATTTTGTTGTGTTCAAGTCTGTCTTCACCTTTATTGCGTCGTTTGCACCGCAGTCGATCACCCCCGCGCCGGATATCGAGGCCTACCTGAGTTTCGTGATGACCATGTTTCTGGCCTTCGGGGTCACCTTTGAGGTTCCGGTTGCTGTCGTGTTGCTGGTGCGCATGGGGATTGTGACGGTGGCCAAGCTCAAAGAAGCGCGGGGCTACGTAGTTGTTGGTGCCTTTGTGATTGCAGCTGTTGTGACGCCCCCAGATGTCGTCAGTCAATTTTTATTAGCTGTGCCCTTGTGCGTACTCTATGAGATTGGCATCTTAGTCGCACGCGGCGTCAAGCCCCGCAGCGAAGAAAATGCTGACGCCGTGTCCTGAGATTTGCATAGACTAGACATGGTTTGCACATTAAATATATCTGTAACCCTTTATCCTAATTGCATAAACAGTTTCAAGAAAAATATCTCTTGTGACTAAATGTTTTAAGGTATATCTTTTTATCATTGGTTAATATGTTTAGCCTCGGCTGAACTGATCAATGCCTAGTCAGATCGCGCCTATTGTGGTGCGGTCGTCGGTACTTAAAGGGACCATCGTGCTCGCTCATCGTCTTAAACAGGCCCGCCTACGCGCGGGGTTGTCACAAGAAAAGCTCGGCAAACTCGCCGGCATTGACCCAATGTCAGCAAGCGCCCGTATGAACCAATACGAACGCGGTAAGCATTCGCCTGACTATCAACTGATGTGCCGCGTCGCTGAAATTCTAAATATGCCGGTCAGTTGGTTTTATACCGAAGACGAAGAACTCGCGCGCCTGCAAGAAATCGTTTTTCATCTCGATGTTAATGTGCGTCGGCCTTTGCTGGTGCAGGCTGAGTCGTTATTTGCAGCAAATCCGCCCGCCCCAAAGCCGATCGCAACTGAACCGACTCAATAGCGTTTTGGTGATTTACTTTGGCTTGACCGGACGCTGACCCAGCGTCATGGTTAGGTTTTGTGTACGACCGTTACGATAGATCCCCAATTCAAGCGTCTCACCCGGTGTATGAGCCGCAATCCGGGCCATCAGTCGTTGAGTATCGCTTACCGGTTGACCCGCGATTGTTTGAACAATATCACCTACCTTTAACCCGCCCTTAGCACCCGGTCCATCTCGCATCACGCCCGCAATGATGACCCCACCTGCACGCTCTAAACCAAAAGCGCGTGCTAAGTCGGACGTCATATCTTGCGGCTCGATCCCAAGCCAGCCACGCTTCACAAAACCGAAAGTCACGATTTCATTCAAAACCTTTTGTGCCGCGACTGCAGGTATTGCAAAGCCAATTCCAAGTGAGCCGCCTGATTTTGAATAAATCGCTGTATTGATTCCTACCAAGCGCCCCTGCGTATCAATCAAGGCGCCGCCAGAGTTTCCCGGGTTAATCGCGGCATCCGTCTGGATGAAGTTTTCGTAGGTATTGATTCCAAGTCCACCACGACCCAAGGCCGACACAATACCCATCGTAATGGTTTGGCCCACGCCAAACGGATTACCAATGGCAAGCACCACATCCCCGACTTTAGTGGGGTCAAGCGCAACAAAATCTAAAACAGGCAACTGCTTGAGGTCTATGTGCAAGACCGCGAGATCCGAGTCTGCGTCCACGCCCAACACTTTGGCGGTCGCTTGCCGTCCATCGTTAAAGGCCACCACGATTTCGTCAGCGCCCTCAATCACGTGTAAGTTTGTCAGCACGTGACCTGTTGCAGACACCACGACACCTGAGCCTAAACTCGTGGCTTGTTGCGTTTGATTAAAACCCGGGACCTGTTCAAAAAATTTACGTAATACTGGATCTGGGGGTAATGGGATGCGCGAAACCGACACTCTCTTGGTCGTGTGAATGTTGACCACGGCGGGTGCTGCAACAGACACGGCTGCCGCGTAGGAAGTTGGCGCCCGAGTAGCGGTGCTGTCTGTACTAGGTAATAATTCGGAGGCGGCGTTCGGGCGATACGCTTGAGGGTTACGCGGCAACCAATCTGGGCGCAACGTTGTCACCACAAATAGAACTGCAATACATACCGTAACCGCTTGGGCAAACAGCAACCAAAGACGACGCATAAGGTTATCCAGAAAATAATGAAAACTGTTTCAATCCACACCTTGGTGCAGTGGCTTCAAGCCACTCTTAACACCGCAGCCTTTAACGACTACTGCCCCAATGGTTTGCAAGTTGAGGGCAAAACGGTCATCTCGCATATTATCTCGGGCGTCACGGCAAGTCAGGCGCTGATTGACGTTGCGATCGAACGGCAAGCAAGTGCCTTGCTTGTGCATCATGGTTGGTTCTGGAAAGGCGAAGATCCAAGGGTACTGGGGACAAGAAAGCGGCGCCTAGCCGCGCTGCTTGCTCACGATTTAAATTTACTGGCTTTTCACCTGCCCCTGGACGCTCACCCCGTGCTTGGCAATAACGCGCAGCTCGCAAGGGTGCTCGGCTTGTTGGCAGAACCCGCAACAGATTCAAATGGACTGCTTTGGTTTGGCTCGATGCCGGGTGCTAGCACACTCGCCGAGCTTGCCAGCCAGGTTCATCAACGCTTAAATCGCGCTCCGTTGGTCATTGGCCCAGACGAGCTGGCGGTTCAAAGGATTGCCTGGTGCACCGGGGCGGCACAAAATATGCTGGGACAGGCCATTGATGCGGGCGCCCAAGTCTTTATCACCGGAGAGGTATCCGAGCCCACCGTACATCTCGCCCGCGAGGCGGGTGTCGGGTTTATCAGCGCTGGGCATCACGCGACCGAACGCTATGGTGTCCAGGCGCTTGGGCAAGCGATCGCTAAAGAGTTTGGGATCAAGGTCGACTTTGTCGACATTGATAACCCCGTTTGAGCACCTACTTTTTGAGTGAGTCCCGAATCTCGCGCAACAGCACGATATCTTCAGGTGTCGTGGGCGGCGGGGCTGCTAGATCCATTTTGGCGCGGGCCGTATTAATCGCCTTAACCATAAAAAAGATTACAAACGCCAGCAAAACAAAGTTGATCACAATCGTCAAAAAGTTGCCCCAGGCAAACAGGTTCGCGCCAGCCTTGGTTAAATCGGCATACGTCTCTGGGCCCGCATACTGAGCGGGGCGAGACAGCACAATGTACTTGTTACTAAAGTCAACCGAGCCCCCCACCAGAAAATTCACGATCGGCATGACAATATCTTTGACCAACGAGTCAACAATTTTGCCAAAAGCAGCCCCAACGATCACACCAACGGCCAAATCAACCACATTCCCGCGTAGAGCAAATTGCTCAAATTCTTTGAAAATTCCTTTTCCCTGCGCCATTTCTGATTTCTCCCATAGAAAGTGCCGGCTCGGTCGGGCTATAATAAGGGGTCAAAACGTTTGCAACAAGACGAAATAGTGTTTGTTGGGTAATGACTGCAAGGCGGCGTTCATAACGAGGTACGGTCGCCCGCGCAACAACAAGGATAGGAAGATGAGTCAGGATTCAGTTTTGCATGACGACGAAGGCGCGGTTCCGGCCACGCTCCCGTCAGACCCTTCGCGCCGCCTCTGGATCGGCACAACCTGTGCAATGGGTGGGGCGGCGGGTCTAGCCGCTGCAGTCCCCTTTGTCAGCACCTTTGCCCCTTCCGACCGTGCCCGCGCAGCTGGCGCACCCGTTGAAGTCGACATCAGCACCTTGGCACCTGGCGAAATGCGCACGGTTGAATGGCGCGGCAAGCCCGTATGGCTGATTCGTCGGACCAAAGAACAACTCGATTCGCTCAAACAAAATGCCGGTGAACTGGCGGATCCAAACTCCGCACGGCCCGGTTACACACCGGCCTACGCTAAAAATGAGTGGCGCTCACGCAAGCAAGAGCTCTTCGTTGCCGTTGGTATTTGTACACACTTGGGCTGCTCACCTACGCCTAAGTTTGCCACTGGCGCTCAGCCAAGCTTGCCTGCCAACTGGGACGGCGGCTTTTTGTGCCCTTGCCACGGCTCAACCTTCGATATGGCCGGTCGCGTGTTTAAAAACAAGCCTGCGCCCGATAATCTCGAAGTTCCGCCCTACCAGTATTTAAGCGACACCCGCATCGTTGTCGGGGTTGACGAGAACAATAAGGCCTAACGGTCTGTTGCTCAATCCTCCAACAACGTGACACTGAACAAGTAAAGGAACCGTTTTCATGGCTGGCCATAAAACCGTCGAAACGACCGGACTGCTAGGTTGGATAGACCAGCGTTTCCCTCTGACATCAAGCTACAAAGCCCATTTGTCAGAATATTACGCACCTAAAAATTTCAATTTTTGGTATTTCTTTGGTTCACTCGCACTTTTTGTGCTGGTGCTTCAAATTGTGACTGGTATTTTTCTGGTCATGCACTACAAGCCTGATGCGCAATTTGCGTTTCAATCTGTCGAATACATCATGCGCGAAGTACCGGGTGGATGGTTTATTCGCTACATGCACTCAACGGGCGCCTCGATGTTTTTTGTCGTGGTGTACCTGCATATGGTACGCGCGCTCATTTATGGCTCATATCGCAAACCACGCGAACTCGTTTGGATTTTTGGTGTCGGGATCTTCTTGTGCCTGATGGGTGAGGCCTTTTTTGGTTATTTGCTGCCCTGGGGCCAAATGTCATTTTGGGGCGCGCAAGTGATTGTGAACCTGTTCTCGGCTATTCCGTTTATCGGCCCTGAACTGTCAATCTGGATTCGCGGCGACTACGTCGTCTCAGATGCCACCTTGAACCGCTTCTTTGCCTTCCATGTCATCGCCATTCCTCTGGTGTTGCTGGGCTTGGTTGCCGCGCACGTCATTGCCTTGCATGAGGTGGGCTCAAACAACCCAGACGGCGTTGACATCAAAGCTAAAAAAGACAAACTGGGTCGCCCTCTGGACGGCATCCCCTTCCACCCCTTTTACACCGTGCATGACATTATGGGTGTGGCTGGGTTTCTGATCATCTTCATGGCAATCATTTTCTTTGCTCCTGAGATGGGCGGTTACTTCCTTGAGTTCAACAACTTTATTCCTGCTGACCCTCTTAAAACACCTCTGCACATCGCGCCAGTCTGGTACTTCACGCCTTTCTACTCAATGTTGCGGGCAACAACCGACGACTTCACCTGGGTGTTAGCAGGCGCTGCGGTGTTGGGTGCGATTGTGATGTTCTTACGTAACAAGGGGCTGTTGAAGCTGTTGGTACCCGTAGTGTTGCTCGGCGTTGCTGTGCTTCTGCGTCTGATCGACGCCAAGTTCTGGGGCGTTGTGGCAATGGGTGGTGCAGTCGTGCTGCTATTCTTCCTGCCTTGGTTAGATTACAGCCCTGTCAAATCCATTCGCTATCGTCCCGGTTGGCACAAAACGCTTTACGGCATTTTCTTTGCTAACTTTGTAGTCTTGGGCTATCTCGGTACGCAAGCGCCAACAGACCTCTTCAACCTCATCTCGCAAATTGGTACGCTCATCTATCTGGGCTTCTTTTTCTTGATGCCGGTGTGGAGCCGTCTCGGAACCTTCAAACCGGTCCCCGACCGCGTCACGTTCCACGCCCATTGAGCCTAACCTAATTTACGGAATGACCATGATCAAGAAGCTGCTTTGTGCTCTTGCCCTGTTGATCACTTGCACTGGGGCTAACGCCTCAGGCGGTGAGTTTGCCCTCGATCGCGCCCCAAACCGCATCAACGAGCTGACCTCACTGCAAAACGGTGCCAAGCTGTTTGTCAACTATTGCTTAAACTGTCACAGCGCAGCATCAATGCGCTACAACAAACTGAATGACATCGGTCTGACCGATGAGCAAATCCGTACCAGCCTTTTATTTACCGGCGATAAAGTCGGTGATCTGATGATGGGTTCGGTATCGGTCAAAGACGGCAAGCGCTGGTTTGGCGTCATGCCACCTGATTTGTCAGTCATCGCACGGGCAAAGTCAGCCAATGCTGGCCCAACCGGTTCAGACTACATTTACACCTACCTGCGCACGTTTTATCGCGACACCAGCAAGCCAACGGGCTGGGATAACTTAGCGTACCCTGCTGCTGCCATGCCCCATGTGCTCTACGAGCGCCAAGGCCCGCGCGAACTGACCACGACTGTTGTGCACGAGCACGAAGCGCCCGGTGGTAAAGGTCATGCTGGCTGGGAGCGCGTCACAACAACCTACGACGCACTGGGTTACGCCACAAGCAAAACCGAAAAGCTTGAAAACTACCATGGCAAAGCAAGCACTGAGCACAAGTTTAAAGCGCTGGATGCAACACGCACCTCTGCTTACGACAATGACGTTGCTGACCTGACAGCCTTCATGACATGGATGTCTGAACCTGTTCAACAAAAGCGCAAACAAATTGGCGTTTGGGTATTGTTGTTCTTAGGTCTGTTTTTTGTCGTTGCGTGGCGCCTGAACGCCTCGTTCTGGAAGCACGTTAAGTAGCATTTATTTCAGGGCCAGCGTCTGCTGAATGTAGACGCTGGCCTTTCGTTTTTATCTGTAGTCATTTTTAGGACGGAAATCCAACATGATGGTCCTCTACTCCGGCACCACCTGCCCCTTCTCACATCGCTGCCGCTTTGTGTTGTTTGAAAAAGGCATGGATTTCGAAATCCGCGATATCGACTTATTCAACAAGCCCGAAGATATTGCCGTCATGAATCCCTACGGGCAAGTGCCGATTCTGGTTGAGCGTGATCTCATTTTGTATGAGTCAAACATCATCAATGAATATATTGACGAGCGCTTTCCTCACCCACAATTGATGCCTGCCGACCCAGTCATGCGGGCGCGTACGCGTCTGTTTTTATACAACTTTGAAAAAGAGTTGTTCATCCACGTGGCCGCACTCGAAGATCGTGCTGTACGCGCGGATGAAAAGCGCATGAATGTCGCACGTGCAGCGGTACGCGATCGCTTGTCGCAGCTTGCGCCTTTGTTACTTAAAAACAAATACATGCTCGGCGAAGAATTCTCGATGCTTGACGTTGCAATGGCACCTTTGCTTTGGCGCCTTGACCACTACGGTATCGAATTGCCAAAAACTGCCGCCCCCATTCAAAAATATGGCGAGCGTATTTTTTCACGCCCCGCATATATCGAGGCGCTGACGCCTTCAGAAAAAGTGATGCGTCGTTAAGCAACCGTTCTATGGCTGAAACCTCAACTAAACCGTACATGATTCGTGCACTGCACGAATGGTGTACCGATAACGGGTATACGCCACAAATTGTGGTGCGCGTCGACCAAAACACGATGGTGCCACCCGCCCATATCAAGGATGGTCAAATCACGCTCAATATCGGCGTGATGGCAACTAAGGGTCTGGTCATGGGTAACGACACGATCGAGTTTCAGGCACGCTTTAATGGCGTGACCGAAAACCTCTATATCCCGGTTGGTGCCGTGACGGCTCTTTATGCGCGCGAAACTGGCGCCGGAATGGGCTTCGAGGTTGAAGAACCACGCGCCGACCACACACCAGCGACTAACGCCTCAACGGCAGGGTTTGCCGCAGGCGCTGACACAAACACAGCAGCGCCGGCGCAATCCCAAGCTGCGCCGAGCCCTGAACCTACCGATACAAAGCGCCCTAAACTCACCATCGTTAAATAAACGCGGCAATCAACCAAAACTCGTTTGCCATAATTCATTTATAATTCGGCGCGCTGTTAACAGTTCGTGTTGATAGCCGCTAGCACTAAACGCCGGAGTAGCTCAGTTGGTAGAGCAGCTCACTTGTAATGAGAAGGTCGAGGGTTCGATTCCTTTCTCCGGCACCAGTACACCAAACAGGTCACCTTAGCGTGACCTGTTTTCTTTAATACGCCCAGCTCAGGCAAAAGACTACGGTGTTGTTCGCGTCGTTTTAGCGAGTTTGGTCCACGGCAGATCTGCTGGATCAGCGGCCATCGGACCCGCCGCTTTCGCCACCAAGATATGCGAGGCGATCGGTGTAAAGTCGGCTCGAAAGTGATTTGAGCTTTTGACAACCAGTACTTTCATCGTCTCGGGGTGTACACCCAGCATCCTAAAAAGCTCGCGATCGAGCAATTGTTTTTTTCCACTTGCCACGGCCACCAAGACACCTTCAATTTCGAGTAGGGCACAAGCGCCCAAAGCGATGCGTGAGCCTGTCATCATTGGCCCCTTAAGCGTAACCTTGCCGTCTGACAGCGCCTTCACTTTGAAGGTTCCTTGCACGGGCGCATCACTGAGCTGCCCAGTAAACGTCGGCACCGCTGTCCCGATCGCGGTTGTGATTGAGGCCCCGAGCCCTGCCTCGTGCGCCATCTTTGCCGCAGCACTGTCAAAGAGCAGCCCAAGCGCCACTTTACCCGGCAGGCGTTTACCTGCCCCTTTCTCAAGTAGCGCTCTTAGCAGACCCGTAGTATTGCTATCGCCCCCAGCGCCTGGATTATCTTGCGTATCAGCAATCACCACTGGTTTTTCATTGGTTTCACCCAGCAAGCAGGCGCGCTCAACGGCATCGCGCGCCGAGAACATTTCAAGTTTCCACTGCGTGGGCTCACTCACTTGTGCGAACAGCCGTTGAACAGCCGCGTCGGCACGATCCCCATAGCCCCACACCATGGGTGCACACTCTGAAATGTCTGAGGCTGGAAACGCCATACAAAAGCTTAGACACGTATCGAACTCACGATCAAGATCAAAGATCTCTTCGTAACGTGACTTGGCTGGCTCGAGCCAAGTGCTTTGCGCATTAAGAGGGATCAGATACGGCAGGCGCCGAAAGGCCATCGGTTCTTTGCTGCCACGCTTGATGCGTCGCTTCAATAACGTTGCGGCGAGCTGCCCAGTAGTCGCCATATCCACGTGCGGATAGGTTCGATACGCGGCTAACGCATCTGCTTCAGCGAGCATGCGGTGTGTCACATTTGCGTGCAGATCCAAACTCGCAACGATTGGTAAGTTTGGCCCAACAATCGCACGTATGCGCGCGATCAACTCACCCTCGGTGTCGTCAATGTGCTCTGCGACCGCGGCGCCATGCAGGTCAAGGTAAACAGCATCAAACCCGCCTTTGCGTATGCCCCCAAGGATTGAGTCGCTAATTCGCTCGAAGGCATCACGTGTGACGTGTGCGGAAGGTATCGCGCCACACCAAGATCCGGGCACGAGTTGCCACCCTTCCAGTCTGGCCGCTTCGATAAAACCACCAATCGGAATATTGACACCGCGCAAGCTGTCGAGCATCGGCTGGCCTTCAATGAAGGCTGGAAACGATTCGCCTCGATTAAACGCAGCCCAGTCCGCCTTAGTTGGCGCGAAGGTATTGGTTTCGTGCTGGTAGCCTGCGACGTAGATTTTCAAAATCACACCCTAAAGGTTCGTTCGATTGATGCATCAGTTGAATCACAAATATATATCGATTCAACCCGCGCTCTAATTCAATCGTAAACGGATTTGAGAGTATTTGCCTCGCAAGTTTCGTGAAGACTCTTATCGCGCAACATCGCCGACGCTTTGATATCCGCATCGTCAGCACCCCAAAGTAAAAAAACCGCTCAAACACAAGGCGTGAGCGGTTTTCCAAACTCTCTGCATGCGGGCATACAGAGAACTAGCCGTGAGTCATTAAGCCAAGCGAACCATCAGTGGCACAATCAGCAACGCTACGATGTTGATGATCTTGATTAGCGGATTCACCGCAGGGCCTGCCGTATCTTTGTACGGATCACCCACAGTATCGCCCGTCACAGCGGCTTTATGAGCCTCTGAACCTTTGCCACCAAAGTGACCTTCTTCAATGTACTTCTTGGCGTTATCCCAAGCACCGCCACCAGTACACATCGAGATCGCGACAAACAGACCCGTCACAATCGTACCCATCAACAAACCGCCCAGCGCTTTAGGACCTAACAACAGGCCCACCGCAACAGGCACCACCACTGGTAAGAGCGATGGGATGATCATCTCTTTAATTGCAGCGGTCGTCAGCATATCAACGGCTTTGTCGTACTCGGGCTTGCCCGTACCATCCATGATGCCTTTGATATCGCGGAACTGGCGGCGTACTTCTTCAACCACAGCACCAGCGCAACGACCTACGGCTTCCATCGCCATCGCACCAAACAGATAAGGAATCAGGCCGCCAATAAACAAACCGATAATGACCATATGGTCAGACAAGTCAAAACTGACCTTCAAACCTTTTGACTCGAGTTCGTGTGTGTAATCGGCAAACAATACCAACGCAGCCAAACCAGCAGAGCCAATTGCATAGCCTTTGGTCACAGCCTTTGTGGTGTTACCGACTGCGTCAAGCGGGTCGGTAATGTCACGTACAGACTGTGGCATACCAGCCATTTCAGCGATACCGCCAGCGTTATCAGTGATTGGGCCATAGGCATCAAGCGCCACCACAATACCTGCCATCGACAACATCGATGTTGCAGCAATCGCAATACCGTAGATGCCGCCCAGCCAATACGCTGCATAGATTGCGGCGCACACAAACAACACGGGGTAAGCCGTTGATTTCATCGACACGCCCAAGCCTGCGATGATGTTTGTACCATGGCCCTGGCTTGAAGCCTGGGCGATGTGTTTGACCGGAGCGTAGTCTGTTCCGGTGTAGTACTCAGTAATCCAAACTAGCAAAGCCGTGAGCGCTAAGCCCACAACCGTTGCACCGAACAAGCGCATTTTGCCGCCTGTTTTAAAACCAAAATCTGCCAACGCATTGTCTGGCATCATCCAGTTTGTTGCAAAGTAAAAGGCTACTAAAGAGATCACACCTGCAATGATCAAGCCCTTGTACAAGGCTGGCATGACGTTTTTCATGCCTGGTGTGGCTTTCACAAACGAGCAACCAATGATCGATGCAATGATCGAAATCCCGCCAAGCACCAACGGATAAATCACCGCTTCGGCCGTAGCAACTTTAACCATCAGCGCGCCCAACACCATCGTCGCGATCAGTGTGACTGCGTAGGTTTCAAACAAGTCGGCTGCCATACCTGCGCAATCACCCACGTTATCGCCCACGTTGTCGGCGATCACTGCTGGATTACGTGGATCATCTTCAGGGATGCCCGCCTCAACCTTACCCACCAAGTCGGCGCCAACGTCAGCGCCCTTGGTGAAAATGCCGCCGCCCAGGCGAGCAAAGATTGAGATCAATGAAGAGCCAAAAGCCAAACCGATCAGGGGATGCAGAGTGGCCGAAAGATCACCGGCTTTGCCAATCGACATCAAATACATATAGAACAGACCAACACCCAGCAAGCCCAGGCCAACCACCAACATTCCTGTGATGGCACCGCCCTTAAACGCAACATTGAGGGCTTCATTCATCCCCACGGTCGCAGCCTGCGCAGTGCGTACGTTGGCGCGTACCGAGACATTCATCCCGATAAAACCACAAGCGCCTGACAACACCGCCCCGACCACGAAGCCTACTGCCGTCGTGTAATCGAGAAAAAGCGCGATCAAAATCGTTAGCACCACGCCAACGAGGCCGATGGTTTTATATTGACGCGACAGATAGGCGCTTGCGCCCTGTTGAATCGCGTCAGCGATTTCCATCATCTTGGCGTTACCGGTACTTTGATTAAGAATCCAGGACCTGACTACAAAGCCATATAGAACTGCGAGAACTCCGCAGCCTAGGGCGAAATAGAGGCCCAACTGAATATTGCTCATGCTCGAAAACTCCTAAAGTGTGTTGTCTTGAATCGTTTTTATACGCAGCCATCGGCCGTTTGTGACACTGGAAGAACTAGCCCCGCTAGTATGTAACAAAACTTAAAGTAGAGGGGCGCTTTGTTTCTTTGTTAACATTAGGGTATTCACTAATCAACCTGTAGCAAAGATACCCATGAGTCTTGATAAAGTCAGCCCCGGAAAAAAACTTCCTGAATCCTTTAATGTCATCATCGAGATCTCGATGAACGCTGACCCAATCAAATACGAGGTCGATAAAGAGTCAGGGGCAATCTTTGTTGACCGCTTTATGGGTACCGCCATGCACTATCCGTGTAACTACGGATACATTCCCAAGACCATTGCAGGCGATGGCGATCCTGTTGATGTGTTAGTGATTACTCCCTTTCCCGTAATCCCAGGCGTGGTGGTGCGCTGCCGTGCGTTGGGCGTTCTTAAAATGAAAGATGAAGCGGGTGACGACGCCAAATTATTGGCAGTCCCTGAAGACAAAATCTTGCCGATTTACAGTCACTGGAAGCAAGCCTCAGACATCAACCCCATGCGTCTGAACGCCATCCAGCACTTTTTTGAGCACTACAAAGACCTAGAGCAAGGCAAATGGGTCAAGGTCGAAGGCTGGTACGGCGTTGAAGATGCACACAAAGAAATCCTTGAGGGTCTCGAGCGTTACGCAAAAGAAACACGTTCGGCGTAAAACAGGCATCGGCTAGCCCTGCGCTAGCCGTTTAAAACATTGCGTCCAGCCTCACATCGACTGGCGCAGTATCGAGGCGTAATCCTCTGCCGTAGCAATACGTGGATTCGTTTTATGGCAGTGATCTGCCATTGCACCCTCGATGATTTTGCCAAACATGTCTTCGGTCACGCCCATCGCGGCAAGACCCGAAGGCAAACCAAGGCGTTGATTCATGGCCTTGATCGCGGGGGCAACCTCGGCACCCTGGCTCAGGCCCATCGCCTGCGCTAAGCGCTCAAGCTTTTTACCCTTTTGCATCGAAGCCTCGCTTTGATTAAACGTAATCACGGCGGGCAAAAACATTGCGTTCAGGGTGCCATGATGCAAGCGAGGATTGATACCGCCCAGCGAGTGGCTCAGGCTGTGCACAGCGCCAAGACCTTTTTGAAACGACATGGCACCCTGCGTTGAGGCGCTCATCATATGAAAACGGGCTTCCCGATCATGCGGTTGCTTGGTCGCGCGTTCAATATGAGCCCAGCCACGCCACAAGCCATCTATGGCGATCCCTTCAGCTGGAAAATTCAAGGCCGAGGACATAAATGCCTCACAGCAATGGGTAATTGCATCCATGCCGGTTGCGGCAGTGAGCAGCGGAGGCAAATCAAACGTCAACTCAGGATCGCAAATTGCTGATCTTGGCACCACATAGGGCGACAAAATACCCACCTTACGACCATCATCCAAGATCAGCATCGCGCCACGGCCCACTTCGCTACCCGTGCCCGATGTTGTTGGAATCGCAATCACCGGTGCCGTCGCGGCGGTAATCCGCGCCACCCCGCCTTCAATGGCGGCAAAGTGCTTTAAATCGCCAGAGTGAGTCGCAAGCACCGCTACGGCTTTAGCCAAATCCATCGCCGAGCCGCCACCCACTGCGATCAAGCCGTCAAATTTACCTTCGCGGTAAATCTTCAGGGCGTCGCGCGTTGCAGCCTCTGTTGGGTTGGGTGGCGTCTGGTCATAGACGGCAACAGCATCCGCGTTTTTTAGCTGTGCCAAGACCTTATCAATAATGCCAACCGCACTCACCCCAGCATCGGTCACGATCATTGGGCGCTGAATACCCACCCGGTCGCACTCTGACTGCAGCAGTGCCACAACACCAAAGTCAAATTGAATTTGGGTGATGTAATTAATCAGTGCCATTTCGTCGCTCTCCGTTGTTTTTTAGTCGTTACAAAGATGATAAAGCATCCAGAACAATTTAGAGCAGCTAAGCGGTGATAGTGGTAACACCCCGCACAAGAGTAGAATTTGCGTTCAGTTCAAGCGGAGTCGGTCGTGGCACAGATGTTTCGCATCACCCTTTCAGCAGTTCTGGCACTCGCGGCGACAGCCGTTCTATTGGCGACTAATGCACGGGCGCAAAGTGGTCTCAGGCTTAACCCTGGGGCCTTCACGCCGGGTCTGCCCTACGCAACCTCGAACTCGATTTTGGATTCAATGCCTGCTCCGTCTACGGCAGAAACAACCCCATCCGATTCCACGGCCGCTTCGCCTGACTCCACCGCTAAACCACCTGCTGAACCAACCGCTAAGCCATCTGCGGAGCCTGCTGCGGCCAATGCCGCCCAGACAACGACGCCAGCCGACACCACTGAGGCAACAATTCATCAAGGTTTATCGCCCGAAAAAGCGAACTCCGCTGGAGGCCTGAGCCCCGTGCGCGGTCTGGCACCCACTCCGCCGCCAGTGAGCGCCGACGTTTCAACTAGCGCACAAAACCCCTACCTCGCACCAAGCCCCTACACAACACCCCGCAGCCCTGGCGGTGGATTAAAAATAAGATAGGTCAAGTCCAAGCGCTGGGCCGAGCAGCCGAAGCAAAATAAGCCCAGCCCAAGTGCTGGGCTGGGCTGGGCTCTTAAATCATCAAGCGGCGCCCCCCGCCCAGTCAGTTTGCCAGCCAAGTAGTTCGGCCAAGCGCGTGACCACCCATTGCGCTTCTGGCACATTGACACCAACGTCAGCAACCGTGAGCCCTTGATAAATACGTTCAAGCACATCGGCCTCGGTGATGCCAAGTTCCCACAGTTTGGCGGTTGCCTGCTCGGTCAGCATGCTCGCCATATCCTCACAAAAGTCATAGCGCTCGTAAATGACCTCTTTGGTTGCACTGGGCCGTGTACGCCCGGGCTCGACGAACAACGCAATGAACGACGGCGGGATCACGATCTGATTATCATCACTCATGGCTACGCTTACGTAGTAAATACTTTTGCATGCCCTGCATCACAATGACATCGTTTTGATTGCGGATTTCAGAATGCATAGTCAAGACGCCGGTTGTGCGGTTTGCCACTAGCTCGGCCACCGTCAGACTTGAGTACAAGGTATCGCCGACAAAAACAGGCTGCAAAAATTTACTGCTTTGTTCGATAAACGCCTTTAACGATTCTTCAACCATGTGCGGAAACAAGCCCGCGCCAGCCGCTGTCTGGATCACCACCTGAAACCCGTGCGCCAACATGTGTGGCATGCCATGTGCCCGACAGTATTCAACGTCGTAATGCACGGGATGGTTGTCACCGCTGGCCAACGAGAAGGCTGCAAATAACGCGTCCGTCATGGTGCGCGAGGGCAGATTGAAACGCTCGCCAATCGCAAAGTCCTCAAAAAAACGTTGCGCACACATTTGATGTTTGATCATTGTTGTCCTCTCCTGTTTCACCTCAATGCCGCGCCACTCCAAGCTGGGCGCAGCAAACGTAAGCGTAACCGATGGCCAATTCGTGCAAGGCTACTCGTGAAAGCGCATGGATGCACCGAAACACCAGATCACGCGCCACAAAGGCCCGTTTGTGGTTGATTGTGACTAAAAACTCTGTCAACGTTTGGCTACTTTGAATCACGCCCACCTTATGAAAACGAATAACCAACCTATTTTTGTGTTGTCGCGCCCGCTCTTTTTGCTACTGCTTGCGTTGAATCTTGCAGTACTGGTTTGGTTAAAGCTGCATACTGGCGACTTCTTTGGCTGGAACCCCGTTGACCTCAACAAGCACAAACTGTTTGAATTGAAGTCGATACTGGCGATTGCGCAGTTCATTTTTATTGCCTTCTTCATCGACCAACTACTGCGCCAGGCGATTGTGCGCTTTAACGGCCGCTCTGACGAGCGCCATGTTCCGGCGATTTTGGTGCAGGTGATGACTGTTGCCGTTTTTGTGGCGACTGGCCTGTGCGCTTATGTCGGGCTTTACGATCATCACTTTACCTACCTGCTCGCCTCGATCGGCGCCTTAAGCGTAGGTATTCTTTATATTTTGAAAGATGTTGGTCATCAGGTGATCTGTGGCATCACGCTACAAGCAGACCATATCGTTTCGGTCGACGACTGGATCGAGCTCAAAGAAGACGGCGCCACCGAGTACTTGCAGGTGGTCGAGTTAGATTATCGAATGGTAGTGTTGAAAAACGACCACGGGCAGTTGATTCGTGTTTATAACCACGAATTCACAGAGATGCATTTCATCAATCTGTCTAAACAAAAACCTGGCGTTGGTTCGCCGCGTCAACTTGAAATCCAAGTCAGCGCGCGTAACAACCCTGACCGCGTGCTACGGATTATGGACTTGGCACTTAAACATGTTGTACACAGCAATCACGAATTTTTGCCTAAGTTTTCATGTTTTGTTTCTAAGATCGAAGAAGGCGTCATCACCTACTTAGTTTGGTACAAAGCCGAAATTGATACGGCACCCTTTGAGACTAACGGCGCGATTTTGTTGTGCCTGACACGCTTCTTTAAAGCGGCTGGTATCAACCTCAATCGTTTTGAAACGCAGCACCCCTCAGAAAACCACACCGATACACAGTCACGCCTGTTAGATTGTTACGGCTTGGGTATTCTAAAACTGCTCAGTCACGAACAAATCGTCACGATTGGCCAGTCCGTCAACGTCTTGCACTATTACGCAGATCACCACGTCATTCAAAAAGGCGCGCAAGAAGATTGGATGTATATCATCTCTGAGGGCTGCCTTGAGGTGAAGTTGGCCGATCAAAGTGGTGAGATGAAGGTTGTCGCCACACTGTGGCCTGGTGACTTTGTTGGCGAAATGTCCCTACTCACGGGCGCACCGCGCGCCGCCGACGTCTTCGCCAAAGCTGACACCGTGCTTGTACAAATTACAAAAGAAGAGATCGCACCCTTACTCGAGTCAAATCCGAAACTTGTCAAACAATTTTCGGATATTTTGGCTCAGCGCGTGGCGCAGAATGAGGTATTTGCAAACTCGGACGGTCAAGCGGCGCGCGTCGCCGAAGAGTCAAAAAGTATCACCGCAAAAATTCTGAATTTCTTTTTCAAGAAAAAATAGGCACACTAGGGCCTTTAGCAAATTCGCACAAACGAAGCGAGGCCCTATGTCGCAAAATATTCAAACCCACGATGTCACTCTGCCTGACGGTGCCTGTTTAAAAGTTTTTACACAAGGTACCGGCACCCCGTTATTGCTGATTAGCGGACTAGGCGGAGCAGCTGCGTTCTGGAATCCCTGCCTGCCTGCGCTGACCGCTAAGCACAAAGTGATTCGGCTAGACCAACGCGGTATCGGTGCAAGCACACGTGGGACAGCACCGGTCACCATTGACCAGCTCGCCGATGACTGCATCGCGGTGCTTGATTATCTTGGGATTCAGTCTGCCATTATCTTGGGGCATTCAACTGGTGGGTGCATCACGCAAGCGATTGCCTTGCGCTCACCACAGCACGCTAAGGCTTGTGTCTTAACCGGCACCTGGACCACACCCAACCGCTACATGCAAGAACTGTTTAAGTTGCGTAAGGGTCTGTTGCAAAGCGACCCGATGGCGTATGCCGTGTCAGCCACGTTTTATTCGCATGAGCCTAGTTGGCTCAACGCCAACTGGGGCGCTTTAGACGCCTCACGTGCCGCGGCGCCTTTGAGCGCGGCCGCGCAAAACATCGTGGCTGAACGCATAGATGCCATTATGGCGTTTGACCGCAGCGCCGATGTGGCGCGCATCAACGTGCCAGTCTTAAATATTGGCGCACGCGATGATTTGATCGTGCCCGCCTTTTTACAAGAAAAGCTGGCAACGCTCATGCCTAGCTCAACCTTGCATCTACTTGAAGATGGTGGGCATTTTTTCCCAGTGACGCGCTTGGCAGGCTTCACTGGGGCGGTTCTAAGCTGGGCCGCTCAAGTGCTTTGACGAAAGCCGCTATTCATCCTCGTTAAGAAAGAGAATAACGAGCGACCAGCCTGTTGTAGACGCGAGCGATAAGGGCTGTCACACCCGATCCCTTCACGGGTGACGACTCAAAAATGACATGAGTAGCTGGGCACAATGTTCAGCGTAGCCGTCGCAGATATTGTGCCCAGCGGTATCCACATAAGCGACCTCAGAGCCCTTGATGCGCTGATGCATTTGCTCATAAGCGTCGGCGTGTCCGATGGACTCTTTGCCTGCAGCCACGATCAAGGTGGGGCACTTGATGCCCACGAGTTCTTCCATGAAATCATGCGTGCACATATGCAGCACGAAGCGCGCGATAAAGGATGGGTCGTTTGAACCCGCTTGCTCAATAAACCAAGCCACTAACGCGGGATCAGCGGTTTGATCAAAGCGCTCGTGAATGGTGTCAGATAAAAACTTTTTTAAACCGATCTGCTGAATCTTTGGAATCCAGGTTGGAGCGTGGCTATTTTTTAAACCAGGCGTCGCGCCGTAGAGCGCAAGCGTCTTAACGCGTTCGGGGTACTGCAACGCGAGTTGCTGTGCCACGTAGCCACCTGCAGAGTTCCCCACGATATGCGCCTGTTCGCACCCTAAGTGATCCATGAGCGCTGCGGCATCGTCAACCAAATGCTGTAAAGAAAAGGCCTGATCCGAGTGCGGAATGGTTGACTGCCCATGCCCACGTAAATCCATGCGGATCACACGATAATGTTTTGCAAGCTCAGGTACCCAGCTAAACCAGCGCTGCGCGTTACCCATCGCAGCATGCAATAAAAAAACAGTCTGTGGCTTGACCCATGGTTTGGTGAAATCATCGACGTAATAGGCAAGCTTCAGACCGTCACGATTCAGGTAGTGTTGCATAGAAGATCCTGTTTGTTTAATTATTTGTGTATTTGATTTGTTGCCTGATTGTGCGTTGTATCGCGGTATTTGTATTTGTATGGCTATTTTATGTGCGTTATTTTCACGCAAAGCTTCAGGCTTTCACTTTAAAGTTTTAACTCGCCTTGATCCCAGCGATTTTTATCACTTTGCGCCACTTTTCAATTTCGGCTTCAAGCAACGTTGTGTAAGCCGCTGGCGCACCGCCCGCCACGTCATACCCAAGAGCCGCAATGCGTTCTTTAATCGCCGCATCGGCCAACACTTGATTGACCGCAGCATTCAATTTGGCAACAACCTCTGGTGACATCCCGGCTGGACCCAGCATGCCCCAGTGGCTACTGCAATCAACGCTGGGTAAACCACTTTCAGCAAAGGTCGGCACGTTGGGTAAGGCAGCATTACGTTGCGCCCCTGTCAGCGCGAGCGCGCGCAAGCGCCCTGCCTCAACGGCTTGCCGCACCGAACTAATCCCAGAATACGTCAGCGGCACTTGGCCCGCCAACACTGCCGACAACGCCTCACCCGTTCCTTTGTAAGGTACGTGGGTGATTGGCACGCCCGAGGCGATGTTAAATAGTTCACCCGCCATATGTGGAGACGAACCGTTGCCTCCCGAACCGTATAGCAGGCTTTCGGGCTTGGCTTTACCCAAGGTCATCAACTCTGCGAGCGTTTGAGCCGGAACAGAAGGATGCACCACCAAAATCACCGGTGCCACCGCCATGTGCACGATGGGGGTGAAGTCCTTTAGGGTATTGTAGGGTAGCTCGGTGCGCAATCCAGGGTTCACATAAATCGAAGAGTCCACCATCATCAGGGTGTAGCCGTCGGGTGCCGCTTGTACGACGATTTGTGAACCAATAATGCTCGAGGCACCTGGCTTGTTTTCAACGACCACCTGCTGACCCAACACCTCAGACAGCTTTGGGGCGATCACGCGGGCCAAAATATCGGTACCACCGCCGGGTGCAAAGGGGATCACCAGACGTAAGGACCTTGAGGGCCAAGTCTGCGCCTGCGCAAGGGTTGCCCCTAAGAGCAAGAGTGCGGTCAACACGACACGAAACACCAGGCTGGCACTGAAATGCATCATTAACGTTCCTTTTGCATGATTTTGAGCAATTTGCCGAGCTTTTTAGATCAAGCTCACAGCGCGAAAGCACATTCGGACAACTTTATCGTTTGCGCCCTGCACCACTCCCTGAACGGCGAGGTTAGCCGCGCAAATGATCAAAACATATTTAACGGCGGTTGTCATCTGTCATCCTTTCTCTGATAATCAATCACCTGACAGGATTTTGCGCGCCGTACTCGCGTGCACCTGTTTACTCTGCTTGGGATACAACGAATTATGATTCACGCGGCAATCATCGGCATGGGCGTTTGGGGCCAAAACTTAGTCACCAGCGTTCAAGGTTTAAGTCAGGACATCCAGTTTGTCGCGGGCGCTACGCGCACCCCGGCCAAAGCCAGCGAGTTCGCTGCGAAGCACAAGCTTCGCCTGCTTGAGAGCTTTGAGGCCGTGCTGGCCGATCCCAGTATCGACGCGGTCGTCTTAGCGACCCCGCATTCGATACACACTGAGCAAATCGTAGCCGCGGCCAAAGCCGGCAAGCACGTGTTTTGCGAAAAGCCACTTGGCCTGGATCATGCCAGTACCCAACGCGCCGCGCAGGCGGCCGCTGATCACAATATTGTTCTGGGCGTAGGCTACAACTGGCGCTTTCAACCCGCGCTGCAAGAGATTCGCCGCATGATCGACGACGGTCGTTTGGGTAAGGTCTTGCATATCGAAGGCAATTTTTGCGGGCCCAGCGCCTATCGCTTTCCAAAAGGCCATTGGCGGCATGCCTCTGACGAATCCCCTGCGGGCGGTATGACAGGGCGCGGCGTACATGTCATTGATGCAATGATGTATCTGGCAGGCCCGATCGACCGCGTCACTGCACAAAGCTATCGCCTTGCGCAAGACTTTGGTTCAGATGACACAACCTCGATGATGCTTCATTTTGCGGGTGGTTCAACGGGCTACCTGGGTACAGTGATCGCCACGGCAGAAACCTGGCGCATGCAAGTCTTTGGTTCAAATGGTTGGGTTGAGGTTGGTGATATCAGTCACTTGCATACCTGGGATTTAACCACCTGCATGATCGACCGCAGCAACGTGATGAACAGGCAAAAGCCTATCACGACAAGCTTTCCAGCCACGAGCACCGAGCGCGCCGAGCTTGAGCACTTTGCAGCCTGCATCAAAAATAAACAACCGCTTGTGACCCCGGATGGCGATGCCGTTCGCAATGCTGCCGTGCTTGAAGCGATTGTTCGTTCGTCAACAACACACACAACCGTGCAGATCGGGTAACTGACCCCAAGGATCCCATGTCTAGCTTTCAAGTCTTGAACGCCACACCGCTCAGCCTCAGGCGCAGCATGCGACGGTTGCTGGTCGTCGCCAGCGCCTGTCTTGTACCCACGTTCGCATCGCTGGCACAAACGACCGAGGGTATCGCGGCTTCAAACTATCCTACCAAACCCATTCGCGTGATCGTACCCTCGCCACCAGGCGGCCCACCTGATTTGTTGATGCGTATTTTGGCGCCCAAGCTTTCTGTATCGCTTGGGCAAACCGTCATCGTCGAAAATCGCTTAGGCGCGGGCGGCTTAGTCGGCACGGCTTACGTTGCTAAGCTTCCTGCTGACGGCTACACCTGGCTGTTTACAACAGCGTCGCACACGAACATTCCGCCCTTTAACGAAAACGTCACCTACGATTCGGTCAAAGACTTTACCCACGTGACCTTAGCCGCTCAAAATTTTGGGCAAGTCTTAGCCGTACCTGCGGACTCGCCAGTCAAAACCTTCAAAGAGCTCATTGCTCTGGCCAAGAAAAATCCGGGCAAGCTCACCTACGGCCACGCCGGTTTAGGGACTGCCAGTCATATCCCCGCCGAGGTCATGAAAACCATGACCGACACAGATATTTTGCCCGTGCCCTATAAAGGTGTGGCCGAAGCCACCAACGACTTGATCGCGGGTCGTATCGACATCTTTTTTGTTGGCACGCAAATCGCACAGCAACATCTTCAAAGTGGACGACTGCGCGCACTGGCAGTGACGGGTGCCAAGCGTTGGAAAGGCATGCCCGACACACCTACTCTGCAAGAGCTAGGGCTAAAGGACTTTAACGTTGTGAACTGGTTTGGCTTATGGCTGCCCGCCAACGCCCCTGCAGCAGTCGTAAACAGGTTACAGGCCGAGGTGGTTAAAGCCGTTGCTCAGCCTGATGTCATCGCGCAATTTGACACGCTTGGCTTAGAGGGCGTCGGTATGCCTTCGGCAGAGTTCGCTCTGTTTGTTGCCAAAGAAGCCGCAGCAGCCCAACAGATCGCACGCAACGTCGCTCCGGCCGTAGTCACAGTGACGACGACACCGGCCACCGTTGAACAAGACGCAAAAAAATGATGACCCTCGCTTGCAGCGCCACTGAGACAAAATAATGAACACACCCTCGCTCGAACCTTGGCAATGGCCGGATGCCCACTGGCAAGGCATCGTCAATCATGTGCGCGCCGGGCGCACACTGCGCCCACGTCTTTGGCCTGAAGGCGCGCGTTGTGCGGTCGCCTTGTCATTTGACTCTGATCACGAAACGAACGAACTCCGCGAAGGTGGCGAGTCGATCGGGAAGTTATCCCAAGGACAATACGGCAATCGGCAAGGTGTGCCGCGCATCCTAAACATCTTAAAACATCACGAAGTGCCAGCCAGTTTTTATGTGCCGGCGGTCACAGCACTGCTGTATCCCGACGAACAAAAACGTGTGGTCGCCGAGGGCCACGAGATTGGTATCCACGGCTGGATTCATGAACGTAATTCTGTGTTGCCCTACGCCGCTGAAAAAGATCTGATGCAACGTAGCTCTGATGTCTTAGAAAAAATCACCGGCGTGCGCCCTGTTGGCATGCGCACACCCTCATGGGATTTCAGCCCCAACACGCTTGCGCTTACGCGCGATATGGGATTGCTCTATGACTCGTCATTGATGGCCGATGTCGACTGCTATGAGTTGTTGCTTGATGGTCAACATACGGGTGTGGTTGAATTGCCGGTTGAGTGGATTCGCGATGATGCGGTGTACTTTGGCATGAACCGGTTTGCAGGTTTGCGCCCTTACACACCACCCACTGATGTGTTTGATATTTTTAAGCGTGAATTTGATGCCGCCTATAAAGAAGGTGGCCTGTTTCAATTAACCATGCATCCACACATCATTGGTTATCGCTCGCGTATCTGGATTCTTGAAGAGCTGGTGCGTTACATGCGCAGCCTGCCTGGCGTATGGTTCGCCACGCACGCTGATGTCGTGCGCTACGCAATAAAGCACGGTTAATTGGCTGAACGAACTGCGTCACTCTTGACGCGATCTTGCACAACAGCGCGCTACTCTTGGCGCTCATATAAAAAGCAGAGGTTTAGATGGACGATAATTTTTCAAACTCGCAAACCACAAGCAAGGTTGTCATCGCTACCAAAGCGGGTGTCGTCGCAGCGCAGCACCGTCGCGCTGCTGAGGTGGGTGCTGCTGTACTTGAGGCCGGCGGCGACGCAGTCGATGCCGCCATCGCGACCTCGTTTGCGCTAGGCGTTGTCGAACCCTGGATGAGTGGCCCCGCTGCCGGAGGTGCGATGGTATTGTGGCGCGCAAACGAAGCCAAGGCGCGCGTCATTAATTTTGGTTGCCGTTCGCCTCGAGAACTCAATCCTGCTGATTACCCCTTGAGTGGCGCCGGCAAATCCTCTGACTTGTTTCCCTGGCCGTCCGTCGTGGATGATCGCAACGTGATGGGCGCCACGGCTGTAGCTGTACCCGGCGTTGTCTCTGGTATGGGTTTGGCACACGAGCACTTTGGTCGCATGCCCTGGCGCGAACTCGTCACCCCTGCGGCTAATCTGGCTGAGGCGGGGTTATTGGTAGATTGGTATACAACCCTCGTCACGGCAGCGAGCGCACGCGTCTTAGCCAAAGACCCTGATACCGCAGCATTGTTTTTAGAGGACGGTCATTGGCCCATCGCGGGCGACTGGACCTCGGTCAACCAACGCCGCTTAAATCAAAAAGCCTTTGCACAAACCCTCAGGCAGATCGCAGAGGGCGGCGCGCAAGCTTTTTACAAAGGTGATATTGCGCAAGCCCTCGCGCGTGACGTTCGTGCAAAAGGCGGCTGCTTAAGCGTTGAAGACCTCGCGCACTACAGCGCTGAGATGGTCGAGCCCCTGACCCTGAACTACCGCGGCGGCCGCGTCTTTGCAACGCCCGGCCTCACCGGCGGTCCGACTTTTGGAAAAGCGCTTGAGCTGCTCAGCCAAGAGTTCACGCCAGGCGCAGGCGCACCTGATGCCTCGACCTATGCCGGTTTCGCGCGCGCGCTTGATGCCGCGTTTAAATTACGCTTTGAGCATATGGGCGATCATGAGTCACCCAAAGCGCCGGGGTGTACAACGCATTTCAGCGTGGTCGATCGCCACGGCAACATGTGCTCGGTGACACAAACCTTGCTGTCAATTTTTGGTTCGCGCGTCGTATCGCCCTCAACGGGCTTGCTACTGAACAACGGCATCATGTGGTTTGACCCCGAGCCTGGCAAGCCCAACTCGCTCGCGCCCAACAAACGTTGCCTGGCCAATTATTCGCCTGTGATTGGTGAGGATGTCAAAGGTCGACGCTTTGCGATTGGCGCCTCAGGTGGACGCAAAATTCTGGGCACCGTCATGCAGTTAACCTCTTTCATGATGGATCACGGCTTAACGCTTGAAGAAGCGTTTCACCAGCCACGCCTCGACGTCAGTGGTGGGCCGCGCATCGTTGCCGATAAAGACTTGTCACCCGAAGTGATGCAGGCCTTAGGCGGCGTCATGCCGGTCGTGCCAGCACGCCGCACCGCCTACCCTTATGCCTTTGCCTGCCCCGCAGGTGTGATGCGCGATGGCGACTTAAACATGGGCTGCACCGAAATCATGTCGCCGTATGGTGATGCGGTGAGCGGCGGCTAAGCTGCCGGCAACGACAACTCAACCCAACGCCCTGTACGCAGCAAGTGCGCGTCTTGCTTGTAAGGGGCAACGAGTTGTAAGCCAAGCGGCAAACCCTTGGCTGAACGTGCGATGGGCAAGGTTAAGGCGGGCAGCCCTAAAAAGCTCCAGAGCGCACAAAACACGGGGTCGCCCGTAAAGGCCAAACCCTCGGGCGCTTCGCCCGTGGCTGGGATCGTCAGCACAGCATCAAAGCCCTGAAATTGCACGGCTGCATCGGCGCGCAAGCGCTGCTGTAAGGCGCGCGCGCCCAGATAATCAAGCGCAGAGCGTGCACGGCCTTTTTCAACGAGCTCTTTCAGATGCACGCTTGAACGCTCTGGAAAGCGTTGCACGTGCTCTTGATGGATCGCTCCACCCTCACACTCAAGCAAGCAAAACATCCCCTCGATTCCTGTCCAATATTCATCGGGGAGCGCGAACTCTTCAACGATCGCACCTTGCGCGCGCAGTTGCGTGACAGCGCGTTCCATTGCTCGCTGTTGCTCGGCAGTGACTCGGTCATCATACGGTGTGCGCAACCATGCGAGACGGGGCGCAGCGTGCGGCTCAATACCCGTGTCAGTCTTCATGGGCACCTCGGGCAACACAATGCTGTCTGGTTCAACCGCAACTCGATTGCGCAGCAAATTAAAGGCGTACGCGACGTCGTTCACTGATCTGGCAATAAAGCCCACATGATCAAGCGAACCGGCTAAAGGGTAGACGCCCGCGCGCGGTACTGCACCAAAGCTTGCCTTGAAGCCCACCACGCCGCAAAAAGCGGCGGGTCTGATGACTGAGCCTACCGTTTGCGTGCCCAACGCCAGCGGCACAATCCCGGCCGCCACAGCGGCGGCCGAACCACTGGATGAGCCCCCTGGGGTATGCGCAGCATTAAACGGGTTCACGGTTGGGCCGGGCTGGCGCCAGGCAAATTCTGTTGTGACCGTTTTGCCAAAGACTGCTGCACCCAATTGACGAATATGCGAAACAATCGGTGCATCGTAGTCAAGCAGCTGATCGGCATAGATCGGCGAGCCGTTTGTTGTTGTGAGCGCGCGCGTCGCGATTAAGTCTTTAACGCCAACAGGGATGCCAGCCCATTCACCACCGCTGACCGACGCTAATAAATCTTGTGTGGATGTGCGAGCAACGAAAGCGTGCAGCGCAGGTTCGCGCTCGTCGGCGCGCTCGATACATTGCTGCAAATACTCTTTGGGCGACAAGCTACCCTGCGCTATCGCTCGGGTTGCTGCAAACAGACCAAGCGGCAATTTATTCGGTTTCATTATTTATCTCGTGTCAATCTGTGTACACTTTAGCGCGAACCCCTCACGGGATCAATGACACAATTATTTATCGGACGAGTCAACCCACCATGTACAACCCGAAACACTTTGAGCAAAATGACCTGACTATCGTCGGCGAACTGATCAAACACTTTCCGTTAGGCACGCTCGTCACGCGCGATGGTGAGGCACTTGAAGCCAACCATATTCCGTTCCTTCTTGAGGGCGACTTAAGCCCCGGCACCAAACTAATTGGTCATGTGGCTAAAGGTAACCCCGTCTGGCAAACGACCGACCCCGAAGCGGAGTCGCTCGTGGTATTTCAAGGCCCAAGCGCCTACATCACGCCTAATTGGTATCCGTCCAAACTTGAAACTCACAAAGTGGTGCCCACTTATAACTATGCCGTTGCCCACGTGTACGGCTGGCTCACGATATCGCATGATCCTGAGATTAAGCGCCAAATCGTGACAGATTTAACCGCGAAAATGGAACTCAGTCGTAATAGTTCGTGGCGCGTCAGCGATGCACCCGCGGATTACCTTGCGACCATGCTTGACGCAATTGTCGCCATCGAGCTCACCATCATCCGCGTGCAAGCAAAATGGAAAATCAGCCAAAACCGCACTGACGCTGACAGGATGGGGGTTGCACGTGGTTTAGCCAGCGCTGCAGGCCAAACTGACAGCGATCTGCAGATGGGCCGTATTGTTGGGGCAAATGGCGGCCTAGGTTAACAACCTACTTGGCGCAGCTAACCGTTGCGTGTAAGAGCATGCCGTCGACTTCATGGCCGGGCACGAAGTCGGCGTTGACCACACGACAGCCGGTAACTTTTTCGATGCCCGCGATCTGACGCGCTTTTTGCACCGCGAGGTCTGGCTTCATCCAGCCCTCTTTGCCACCGTAGGCTTCCCAGCGGTTTTCACCCAAAGGGATGATGCTGATCTCGCGCTTATCTAAGACGACGATCTGGCGGGCTGGGTCGCGATGGTAATACACGGGGCTACCTTGGCAACCCACCAAAAACAACACCACAACCGCTGCCAAAATTTTCATGTCGTTCTCCAGGACGCCTGACCGCTCGGGGCAAAAATCACGTCAAAAATATCTTTAAGGTTCAAGCATAACGTGCTTTGCGAGAATCACTCGCAGATTTTGACGCCTTTTGGTATCGTCATTGCACAGGCTTTATTTACTTACAACGCATAGGCGGCAACTAGATGCGTCGTTTTTCCACTAAAAATAACATTTCATCTGAGGCAAACCATCATGTCAAAAGCAGGCGTTTTACAGCTCCCATCACTAAAGGGCAAGGTCTCTGACGCAGAGTGGCAGGCACGCGTCGATTTAGCCGCGTGTTACCGACTGGTTGCGATCTATGGCATGGCCGATATGGCCGCCAACCACATTTCGGCTCGCGTCCCAGGCGAAGAAGGCACGTTTTTGATCAATGCCTACGGCATGATGTATGAAGAAATTACGGCTTCGAGCCTGCTTAAAGTTGATCACCACGGCAACATCCTGACCAGCCCCGATTTTGGTGACCTCAAATACGGCTTAAACAAAGCAGGCTCGGTGATCCACAGCGCCATCCACCACGCCCGCGCTGATGTTGGTTGTGTCATTCACACACATAGCTGGGCCTCAATGGCCGTATCTTCGCTCGAGTGCGGCTTGTTGCCTCTCACCCAGACAGCGATGCGTTTCTTAAAAATTACCTATCACGATTACGAAGGTGTCGTGTTAGACGAGCGCGAACAAGAATCACTTTGCAGAGACTTAGGAATGGGCGAAGCCATGATTTTGCGTAATCATGGCGCCTTAACCGTTGGGCGCACAGTTGGCGAGGCCTTTAACTGGATGCACCGCCTCGAGCTGTCATGCCATGCACAACTCGGTGCAATGTCATGCAATAGCCCCCTATCAAAAGTCTCGCAGAAGGTGCTCGACGAAACCTGGAATAACTACCAACCTGGTACTCGCCGCCCTTATGGCGTCATGGAGTGGCCAGCACTACTTCGCAAACTCGATCGTACGGATATTTCTTATCGTGATTAAATTTATTACTTCGGTTTTTTTGAGTTCGGTACTCGGCGGCCTCTTATCAGCCCACGCGCAAGACGCTCAAGAGTATCCAACCAAACCCGTCAAAATCATTGTGTCTTTTACGGCGGGCGGCACCACTGACATCATCGCGCGAGGGGTGGGTCAACACCTTGCCGAAAAACTGAAGCAGCCTTTTGTCGTTGAAAACAAACCGGGCTCGGGCGGCAACATCGGTAACGAACTTGCTGCACGGGCACCGGCCGATGGCTATACCCTGACGGTCGCTTCGGTTGGGCCCATTGCCATCAACCCAACGTTATACAAAGATCTACGCTACAACCCGTTGGTGGACCTGGTACCGGTCGTACTAATCGCCGATGTACCAAATGTTTTAGTCGTCAGCCCCAATTTGCCTATCAACACATTTGCTGAATTTTTAGCCTATGCAAAGGCTAAAAAGAAAGGGACTCTAAATTATTCATCAACCGGAAACGGCACCTCATCGCATTTGTCGAGTTTTATGCTGATGGACGCCATTGGGGTCGAAGCACAACATATCCCGTACAAAGGGGCTGAAGCGTTAAATGACTTAATCGCAGGCCGCATCGACTTTATGTTTGCCACGATCCCCTCGGTGATCGGGCAAATTAAGGGTGGCAAGCTACGCGCCATCGCGGTCAGTAGCCCCAAGCCCTCGCGCTCATTGCCAGGTGTACCAACGGTTGCTGAAAATGGCTTTCCAGGGTTCTCGGCGGGATCATGGTTTGGCATGCTGGCACCTAAAGGCACGCCTCAAGCCATTATCGACAAGCTGAACAAAGAAGTAAATCTCGCGATGATCCCACTTGAGCATCGCTTTGTTCAAGAAGGTGCTGACCCTGTCGGGGGTACCGCCGCCTACTTTCAAGACTTTATCCGCGATGAGCACGCCAAGTGGAAAAAAGTCGTGATTGATTCAGGTGCGACGCCGCGTTAAGGAAACTGGTATGACAAAAATTGTATTGGATCATCCAGCACGTATCCTCTTGTCTGATAAAACGGCGCAAGAGCTCGCGCCTCAAATGAACGACATTCTTGGCGCTAAAGGGTATCAACTGGTGAGCGCAGCCGATATCCATGCCGGCACACAAGACATCGATTTCTGCTTTGTGTCACGCGACATTACCGCGGGCTCGACTAAGCATCAAATCGAGGCCAGCACACAATATGTGTACGACGCTCTACTCAAATCCAAAACGCTGCAATGGGTACACATCCACTCCGCCGGCGTTGACCGACAAATATTTTTAGATTTAATGGCGCGCGGGGTGACCGTCACGTCGTCGTCAGGCGCGAGCGCAAGCCTGGTTGCTCAAACCGCCTTGACTGGTTTGCTGTCACTCTCGCGACGCTTTCCACAGCTTGCCGCCGCACAACGTGCTCACATCTGGGCGCCCTTTATGAAGGTGGGCTTGCCGCCTGACCTCGAAGGTCAGACGGCGACAATCGTCGGCTGGGGTCCTATCGGACAAAAGCTTGGTGCCTGGCTCACCGCACTCGGCTTAAAAATTATCGTGGTCCGTCAGGCCGCGACGTCTTTAATCGAGAACACTCGCGTTGTTAGTTTTGACGATTTTAGTAACGTGTTGCCAGAAACCGACTGGCTGGTGCTTGCGTGCCCACTCACTAAACAGACCACAAACTTAGTGAGTCAAGATGCCCTTGCCCTCATGAAGCCCGGCTCGCACATTGTAAATATTTCACGCGGTACTGTGATTGACGAGCGTGCGATGATTGATGCCTTGCAAAAGGGTCGTCTGGCGGGTGCTTATCTTGATGTGTTTGCGCAAGAACCCTTGCATGTCGACTCACCGTTGTGGGATATGCCGAATGTCATTTGCACGCCGCATACAGCTGGATTTTCGGACGCGATCTTGCAGCGCATGGCGCAAAAATTTATCGAAAACCTCGGGTACTGGAAGCGCGGCGAGCCAATGATTAACGTGGCGACTCTGCGTTAATCGTTTGCACCGTCACACCGACAGCAAGCTGATGATCACCACCGCCACGAATCACCCCGCGCAAGGGTGACACATCGCCAAAGTCCCGACCGATCGCCAAACGTACATGGCTCTGGCCCGCCAAAACATTGTTAGTCGGATCAAGTTCAAGCCACTGACCCGGCGCTTGAGGACAATACACCGCCACCCAAGCATGCGAGGCATCAGCTCCGCGTAATTTAACGGTGCCCGGCAGCGGCTTGGTCAGCAAATAGCCACTGACATATTGAGCGCTTAACCCCATCGCGCGCAAACAACCGATCAGAATATGTGAAAAATCCTGACACACACCAGCACGCTTATTAAAGGCTTCAAGAATGGGGGTATGCACCTCGGTCGCTGTCGGCGAGTAGGTGAAGTCTTCGTGAATGCGCGACGACAACTCAATGCTTGCTTCGGCGAGATTGCGCCCCGGTAAAAACGAGCGCTCTGCGTACGCCCGCAGCTCAGCCAACCGCGGTACATACGGACTTAAAAAAGAAAACTCACTTGCTGCAACATAGGGGCGATCAAGCGCATACGCAAGCGCATCCCGCACCTCTTCCCAGGTAACCGACTGGCTGGCATCGAAGCTTGCATACCGATCTGTCAGCGTCACCACCGAGCGCGAACGCACCAATAGCTCTGCGTGAGGCGTGGACAGGGTGAAAAATGTTCGGTGATTACCAAACGCGTCTTGGTTTTCAGTTTGGCAATCTGGCTTAGGCGAAATTTCTAACTCTGTAAATAAAACTTTTTGCCAATCCGTTTTTCGAGGTCGCAGGTACGCCAGGTGATGAGCGAGTTCAACCTCAGTCTGATACGTGTAGTGAGAGTCATGCTCGACTTCGATATTTATCATGATGCAAAGTGCCTATCAACAGCCAGCGCAAAAAACCGCCGACTAATTTCGTCAGACACACTTGCACCAAATAAACCAAGGGTACGTACCATCTCAACTTGCACCAACACCGAGTCTTCGTGCGGATCAAATGCTGGTAACCCTTCAAGCAACACGTCGCCATTTGGCAAATGCTTAATTTCACCCTTGAGCGCCTGCAAGATGCAGTTGATTGAACGAGGATTGGTCTCGTCGGTCACCAACAAATCCATCAAAGCAGGAATGTCTTGCTGACGCTGATAGCGCGTGCGGTAGGTAATCGAACTATCAAACAATACTAAAAGTGTTTCAAAACCTCTGGGCGTGTAAACCGCCGCGTGGGTAAAAAATGCAACCAAGATTCCACTTAAGTTTACGAGTCGCTCAATTAAGCGCCCAACTGCCAACATATGCCAGCCCAGGTCGCGGGTCATCCGGTCAGATTGAAAACCCACCAACGCAACCAGCTGTATGCCAATGACATCAAGCACCTCAATGGTGTCAATCGGGTTACGAACAGCCGGTCGACCGACACGCTTCGTACGTGGCTTGGCGACATTGAATGAACCCGCCGTCGCAGGCTGCACCGTATTGTGCGTCAACATGTGCTTCATGGTTTGAGCGATTTCAGCGTGCTCGGCTGGCAAGCGATCGCGTACCGCCTTCAATGAATACTCAAGTAGATCGAGGTTGTCGAGCAAGCCATGCGTATCTTTCTGTATCAACTGCGCGATCAAGGTCCGTCCAAAGACTGAGGCAGATTTTGTCAGGCTCGGCGTACCTTCTGGTATCAAACCATGCAGCCTACCCAGCGCTGCGATCGCATCATTCAAGGCGGGCAAACTATCTTGTTGGTTTGTACTGACTAAGACCAAGGCCTCTTTTGCCAGCCGCACCATCAACTCACAACGTTCGGTATAACGCCCTAGCCAAAATAGACTCTCAGCAGAGCGGCTCGACACCAGTTGCTCGGTTGCTGTCCAACGCGGCAAACGGGTGCGGTTGGGTAGCATCGAATACGTATCAACCTGTTGATCCGTCATCACCCAAGTATCAAGGGTACTGCCGCCACTTTGGATCGAAACGATGTGAGGATCAACGGTTGCAATACGCGTCATGCCCCCTTGTAATAATTGCCACTCACCATCCCCAGACGCAATGGCATACACGCGCAACATGGCCGTACGCGGCGAGATCTCGTCACCCTGCCAAGTGGGCGCTTGTGAAAAGGGTAAATAACTTTGGGTCGTATAGATATCAGGCTGCGAACCGATCCGCTTACGCCACGCGTCGAGCTCTTCAGGGTCAAGCAAACTCGCGATCGCCGGCTGAAAGTTTGTTGCTGCGTTCGTTGCATAGGTTGGCTTGATCACCTGCGTGTGCAGGTCAGGAGCGATATCTTGCCAAGCCGCGATTTCACCACACCACCACGTATTCAGTGACGGCATTTTTAAAGGCTCATTCAGCAAATACTCTGAGATCGCAGGTAAAAAACCTTGGACCGCAGGCGACTCTAAAAAGCTAGTACCAAGTGCGTTGGCCATCACCACAGTGCCCGCGCGTATCGCCTGCAAGAGCCCCGGTATACCCAAGCTCGAGTCAGCGCGCAATTCAAGCGGATCACAAAAATCATCATCCAAACGACGCAACAAACCGTGTATGCGCTGCAGGCCATGCATGGTCTTTAAGTAGAGCTTATCGTCACGCACGGCCAAATCCGCCCCCTCAACTAGAGGCAAACCAAGATAACGCGCCAGGTAAGCGTGCTCAAAATACGTTTCACTGTAGGGGCCTGGCGTCAACAGCGCAAAGCGCGGGGCACCCTCTGCGATCGAAGCCGCCGCGCTTGTCATGGATTCAAGCAATCGCTTATAGCTTGAAGCGACGTGTTGCACCCGCATCTCACGATACGCCTCAGGAAACACCCGTGAAACCGTCAGGCGATTTTCAAGCACATAGCCTAACCCTGAAGGCGTTTGGGTACGCTGACCAATCACCCACCATCGTCCATCTGGGCCGCGTGCGATATCAAAAGCAACCACGTGCAGATAGACTCCGCCCAAGGGCTTGACCCCTTGCATTGCACGTAAGTAGCCAGGGTTGCCCAAGATCAGCGCGCCTGGCAAGTAGCCACCGCGTATCAGTCGCTGCTCGCCATAGACATCCTGCAAAATCGTATTTAATAACTTGGCGCGCTGCTGCAAACTCGTAGAGATACTGCGCCAATCAGCCGGTGTGATCAACATCGGCAGTGCGTTGAGCGACCACGGCCGCGTTTGACCCTGCTGATCACCATAGACGTTGTAAGTGATGCCGTTTTGTTGAATCAGGCGCTCGATGGTCTCGCTGCTTTGCGGTAATCCATTAATCCCTGCTTCGCCCAGATAACTAAAAAATGTTTGCCAGGGCTTACGCAACGCACCGCTCGCATCTCGTAGCTCGTCGTAGTGACCGAGCTTAACTGGCGCCGCGAGTTTGCCCGCAAGTGCGGACGCTTGCGCGCGGTCAGCTTGATCCTGTGCTACAGAATCCTGTGTGGACGTTGGGTCGGGCGACATAAGCCTTGTATGAAAAATTTATGGTGTGCGGCGTAGGTCAAGTGTAAAGGGAAACTCTGTTCCGTTGCTCAGAGGTTGCAACTCGATTTCACCAGGCGTGTGCTCGAGCTTAAAAAATCTTGCGCGGCGGCGACTTTCGGCTTCAAAAGAATTAATGGGCAGGGTGTCGTAACTGCGCCCGCCTGGATGCACAACATGGTAACGACAACCGCCTAGCGAGCGCGCGAGCCACTGATCAACAATATCAAAAGACAAGGGTGCATGTACGGCAATCGTAGGATGCAACGCTGAGGGCGGATTCCAGGCGCGATAGCGCACGCCAAGCACAAACTCACCCTCGACCCCAGTAGGCTGCAAAGTCGGCGCGACTCCGTTGACTGAAATCACGTAACGATTATCGGTAAAACCAGAGACCTTCAGTTCTAAGCGCTCAACCGACGAATCAACGTAGCGCACCGTGCCGCCACCACCGCCCTCTTCGCCCATCACGTGCCACGGCTCAAGCGCTGTGCGAAGGGTCAATTGCATGCCTCTTAGCTCGGTATGGCCGATCAACGGAAATCTGAACTCCATGTGCGGTTCAAACCACGATCTGTCGAACGCGAATCCGGCGCGATGAAGCTCAGCCAGCACGTCATCAAAGTCCATCATGATGAAGGTCGGCAACATAAACCGATCGTGCAACTGCGTGCCCCAGCGAGTCAACCGCGTTTTACCAGGTGGGTAATAGGGAGTTTTCCAAAACCACGCCACCAGAGCACGTATCAACAATTGCTGCACCAGACTCATCTGGGCGTGCGGCGGCATTTCAAACCCTCTCAACTCAAGCAAGCCAAGTCTGCCTGTTGGGCCGTCTGGCGAATACAACTTGTCGATACTAAATTCAGAGCGATGCGTGTTACCGGTGACATCGATCAAAATGTTACGCAGCGCGCGGTCAATCATCCAGGGCGGACAGCCGCCCGGCTGCTCTTGCTGCCGCTCGATTTCTTGCATCGCAATTTCTAACTCGTAGAGTTGATCATTGCGCGCTTCGTCAACGCGTGGCGCCTGGCTAGTTGGTCCGATAAACAATCCCGAAAACAAATACGACATCGAGGGGTGGTTATGCCAAAACGTCAACAAGCTCGACAACACATCGGGCCGGCGCAAAAAGGGGCTATCGGCCGGTGTTGCAGCCCCCATCACAAAGTGATTGCCGCCCCCTGTCCCAGTGTGGCGGCCATCATTCATAAACTTTTCACTACTCAAGCGCGTTTCGTGCGCGGCCTGATATAAAAACTGCGTGTGATCGACTAACTCACCCCAGTTTTTTGCCGGATGAATATTGACCTCAAGCACACCTGGGTCTGGCGTCACCTGCAAGACAGTCAGACGCGGATCACGCGGCGGCGCATAGCCCTCAATCACAATTTTGTAACCAAGCTCGGCCGCGCTGGCTTCAAGGGCAGCGAGCAAAGCCAAGTAATCATCCAACCGTTTGAGCGGTGGCATAAAGACGTACAGCACTGAACACTGGGGTTCAGAAAATTCTAATTTTGGACCGTTGCTACGATTGGGATTGCGCACCTCAACGCAAAGCGCGGTGCGTGTGAGGTCCACTGCAGATTCAAACTTCGCAGGTGGTGATGCATCTGGTAGGGTGGCACGTACCCCCGCAATGAAGCCCTGAGTTGGTTCGGTTGACGATGCTTGCCCTCGCACCAAGTCTTGGGCACCGTTAGATTTCGGCCTCAGCACCGACTCGCCCGTTGCAGGCCATTGCAGGCGTAACTCAGTTGCGGACGGCAGGGCTGTACGTGGTGCAAAAGGATCGGCGTCTGGTGCAACAGGCCGATCCGTACTTTTCGCCCAAGGCAGCGAGTCTAGCGGTAAGCGGTACCCCATTGGTGAATCACCAGGGATCAAATACATTCTGTCGTCACGCAAAAACCAGGGGCCTGAGCGCCAGCGCTGTACCTTGGCCTGCTCACCTTCTGTTGTCGCAAGTGGCAAGGTATAGCCGACAGGTACATCGAGTTGATTTGAAAAGACACGCCGCAGGCGCGCGCGCTCCATCTCATCGTCTAAGCGCGAATCAAACGGATCGACGTTGACAGGCAGCGTACGTTCACGCCACAAGTAATAAAAAGTATCTTCGAAGGCCGGCTGAATATATTTTTGTTCAAGCCCTAGTTTTTGCGTCAGCGTTTGAATCAGGCGCTTTGCGTCCTCAGGGGTATAGTGATGCTCTTCACGCTCATCGGCAAACACACTCGGGTCCCGCCAACAAGGCTGACCATCCTCGCGCCAAAAAGCCGAGAGCGACCACCGCGGTAGTTGTTCGCCCGGATACCACTTGCCTTGGCCATAATGCAAAAATCCGCCTGCGCCATAGCGCTGACTTAATTTTTGCATCAGATCTAAACCCAAGCCTCGCTTAGTCGGGCCAAGCGCCTCTGTGTTCCATTCGGCACCATCTCGATCCAACGCCGACACAAACGTAGGCTCGCCACCCATTGTCAAACGGACGTCATGTTCGTCGAGGTCGGCGTCCACAACCGCACCCAACGCCACAATGCTTTGCCACTGTTTGTCGTCATAAGGTTTAGTCACCCTTGGTGACTCGAATACCCTGCGTGCTGACATTTGGTGCTCAAACTCAACCTCGCACTCATCTAGTGCGCCGTCAATGGGTGCGGCAGACGAAGGTTCAGGCGTACAGGCAATTGGAATATGACCTTCGCCAGCCAAGAGGCCCGACGTCGCATCCAAACCAATCCAGCCTGCGCCGGGCAAATACACCTCGCACCAGGCATGCAAATCCGTAAAGTCAGCGCTGGCCCCCGTAGGGCCACCCACGGCCTCAACATCAGGCTTGAGCTGGATCAAGTAGCCCGACACAAAGCGCGCCGCCAAACCAAAGTGCCTAAACACCTGCACCATCAACCAAGCCGTGTCGCGGCAGGATCCCGAGCACAACTCAAGTGTTTGCTCAGGTGTCTGTACGCCGGGCTCCATGCGGATCGTGTAGCTCACCTTACGGTGTAGCCGTGCGTTGATTTCAACTAAAAAGTCAATGCTACGCCGTGTGCGATGCGGCACGTTCTTTAAAAACGTGGTTAATTTAGGCCCTGCTGGCTCGGTGCGCAGATACGGCACCAAGTCGGCCTTGAGTTCAGGCGCGTACTGAAACGGAAACTTTTCAGCTGACGGTTCGAGAAAAAAATCAAACGGGTCATACACTGACATTTCAGCGACCAGATCAACTTCTACCTGAAACTCGGTGGTCTTTTCAGGGATCACCACCCGCGCAACATAATTGGCAAAGGGATCTTGTTGCCAGTTTAAAAAGTGCTCGGCGGGTGTAATGCGCAAGGCATAAGACAGAACCCGCGTACGGCAGTGTGGCGCCGGCTTTAAACGAATCACCTGGGGGCCCAGATTGATGCGTTTATCGTAGCGATAGGTCGTCTGATGATGTAGTGCGACATGTATAGGCATAGTCAATCCAAAGCAATAACTGTGCCAGTCACTCGAACTGAAACATGGCTATGGCATGATAATTGCTAATGATTTCACTGTGACTACAACCCAAGAGCAGTGCGCGATGCCCACTGCTCAATGACCGTTGGACTCGGTTCAAGGCGGACCCATGCAGCAATTCGCACGACCCATCGCTTTTGACGAAATGGTAGATACCAGCGGTGCTCGGCCGCATGCAGGCGCTTGTCCCAGTGAAAGCGCACGTGCGCATTATCGAGACTTTGCTCAATGGCTCGCCCAACAACCAGAACATCTGCTGCAAACACGTCGCGACGAAGCCGAGCTTATCTTCAGACGTGTCGGGATTACCTTTGCTGTGTATGGCGATACCGACGGCACCGAACGCACCATCCCCTTCGATATCGTGCCGCGCATTTTTCCAGCTGCTGAATGGTCCAGGCTAGAGCGAGGTTTGAAACAACGGGTGCAGGCACTCAATATGTTTCTGCACGACGTGTATCACGAGCAGCACATTTTGAAAGCGGGGCTGATCCCTGCCGAACAAGTGCTCAATAACGCTCAGTATCGACCTCAGATGCAAGGCGTGCACGTACCGAATAACACCTACGCGCATATCGCCGGTATTGATATTGTGCGCGCCAATCACGGCGCCCAAACAGGCGAGCTCTTTGTACTTGAGGACAACCTTCGGGTGCCCTCGGGCGTCTCATACATGCTGGAAAATCGCAAAATGATGATGCGGCTGTTTCCAGAGCTTTTTGCGCAACATCGAGTTGAGCCAGTGGCTCACTATCCAGATCTTTTGCTCGACACACTTCGTAACTCTGGTCCAACTGACACCACTCAACCAAATGTCGTCGTGCTGACGCCCGGCATGTACAACTCGGCCTATTTTGAACATGCCTTCTTAGCTCAGCAAATGGGCGTTGAGCTCGTTGAAGGTCAAGATCTTTTTGTGCAAGACGATGCAGTCTTCATGCGCACCACCCAAGGGCCGCGCCGCGTCGATGTGATCTACCGTCGCGTCGATGATGATTTTCTTGATCCCGAAGTCTTTCGTGAAGATTCAACACTAGGCGCGAAAGGTTTGCTGCGCGCCTATCGCGCAGGTAATGTCGCGATTTGTAATGCCATCGGGACCGGGGTTGCAGATGATAAGTCGATCTACCCGTTCGTTCCAGACATGATTCGTTTTTACCTGAGTGAAGAGCCGCTCATTGCGAACGTGCCAACTTTCATGTGTCGTAAACCCGACGAGCTTGATCACGTCGTGCAAAACATGCACGAGCTCGTTGTGAAAGAAGTGCACGGAGCAGGTGGTTATGGCATGCTGGTCGGGCCCGCTTCAACACGCGCTGAGATTGACGATTTTAAGACGCGCGTGCTTGCAAATCCAAGCAATTACATCGCTCAGCCCACGCTTGCGCTATCAACCTGCCCAACCTACGTCGATGCCGGGATTGCACCTCGTCACATTGACCTTCGACCCTTTGTGCTGTCGGGTCAGCATGTACGGATGGTACCGGGTGGTCTGACTCGCGTGGCATTAAAAGAAGGCTCGTTGGTGGTGAACTCGTCACAAGGCGGCGGCACGAAAGATACATGGGTGCTTGAACACTAAACGTTAAACACTAACCGTCAAACATTAAACACTCAGCACCCAGCCCACTCGGACATCTTCCTCATGCTCTCAAGAACTGCTGATCACTTGTACTGGATGTCTCGCTATACCGAGCGCGCAGAAAATTTGGCGCGCATGCTCGATGTCAACTACCAAATGTCTTTGTTGCCTCAGTCTGCGCAAACGATCGAACGTGGTTGGACCGCCTTAATCGAGATTTCAGAACTCACTTCGGCTTTTACCGCGCACCAACCCAGCATCACACCCGATGCTGTCATGCGCTTCATGGTAAGCGACACGAGCAACCCCTCGTCGATCATGCGCTGCTTGCAAGGCGCACGTGAAAATGCGCGGGCCGTCAGAGGCTCAATCACCACCGAACTCTGGGAGACCATCAACACAACATGGCTTGATGCTCAGCGCCTGATGAGCGAGGGCATACTCAAAAGTGCCCCAGCCGAATTTTTTGAATGGGTCAAATTCAGATCGCATCTGATTCGCGGTGTGCATCTAGGGACCATGATGCGTGGCGAAGCCTACGACTTTATTCAACTCGGCACCTTTCTTGAGCGCGCCGACAACACCGCGCGTCTGTTGGACGTTAAATTTTTAGCCGCTAACGATGTTCACGACGACGAGACTGATCCCGTGGATGAGTTTTATTATTGGACAGCAATCTTGCGCTCGGTGTCGGCCTTTGAAAACTATCGCAAAGTCTATCGTGACGTCATTACGCCCGAGCGTATCGCCGAGCTTCTGATTTTGAGTTTGGGCATGCCACGTTCGCTTGTGAACTGCCTACACGAAGTTGTCGATACGTTGTCACGCGTCCGGAACAGCCAGTCATCTAATACCCAGTCAGCGGCTTTGCGACTGTTATCAGAACTGCGCGACTTAAGCATTGAAGAGATCTTTGCAAAAGGGTTGCACGTATATCTGACCGAGTTCTTGAGCCGCATCAACGCCGTGGGCAGCGGCATCAGCCAAGACTTTTTGCTGCCGCTACAGGTTGCTCCTGAAACCCAATCGGCTTAAAAGCTGCTCTCGGGGCGGGCCAGGCATCAAAACACCAGAGCGGAACGGCTAAGCACCACCCAAATTGACCTGTAATCAATAAAATTATGCTGAGCCACCACTGATTTGACGTACAATTGCTGCACGGCACAACGTTCCAGTCCTCGTGCCGCTCTAAGCCCCAACACTGTGGGCGCTCGCCTCCAAGGCGTTTTTACTCCCTGTTCGTCTGCCCCGATTGGAGCCCGCACCCTGTGCAGGCCGGCATGACGATGGAGCTGTTCTCTTGTCTACTTCGATTACTTTTGCTGACCTCGGGTTGGCTGATCCCCTTATGCGTGCGATTGCCGACGCCGGTTACACCACGCCCACACCTATTCAAGCACAGGCGATCCCGCGCGTGCTTGCTGGCGGCGACCTCTTGGCCGCAGCCCAAACTGGCACGGGCAAAACGGCCGGCTTTACGCTGCCCATTTTGCACATGCTACTTGCCAAACCTCTTGAAGTGCGCAAAGCCGGGCGCCCACGCGTGCTGATTTTGACCCCCACCCGCGAACTCACCGCGCAGGTTGAAGAGTCGGTTAAAACCTACGGCGCTCACACAAAAATTTCGTCAATGGTGATTTTTGGCGGCGTCAATATCAATCCGCAAATTTCTGCCTTACGCAAGCCCGTTGATATTTTGGTGGCCACCCCTGGTCGCCTGTTGGATCACTGCCAACAGCGTACCGTTGACTTATCAGGCGTTGAGATTTTAGTGCTCGACGAAGCCGATCGCATGCTCGACATGGGCTTTATCCGCGACATCCGCAAGATCCTGGCTTTGATGCCACGTCAACGTCAAAACTTACTATTTTCAGCAACCTTCTCAGACGAAATCCGTGAATTATCAAAAAGCGTTTTAACCAACGCTTCTGAAGTTTCGGTTGCCGCACGTAACACAACGGCCGAGCGCGTTGATCAAACTGTGTATATGGTGGATCAAGCGCACAAACGCGACATCCTGAGCCACATCATCAGTGAAAGCGGCTGGCATCAAGTGTTGGTCTTTACCCGTACCAAGCACGGCGCTAACCGCCTGGCTGAAAAGCTTGTCAAAGACGGTTTATCAGCCTCGGCCATTCATGGCAACAAAAGCCAGGCTGCACGCACCCGTGCACTCGACGACTTTAAAAAGGGCAAAGTTGCCGTGCTGGTGGCTACCGACATCGCCGCCCGCGGGCTCGACATTGATCAACTGCCCCAGGTTGTGAACTTTGAGCTCCCCAATATCCCAGAAGATTATGTGCATCGTATCGGCCGTACGGGTCGTGCAGGCGCGGCAGGCTCTGCGATCTCGTTAGTTGACTCGAGCGAGATTAAATACCTCAAGGCGATCGAGCGCATCATCAAAAAGACGATCCCTCAATTACCTGCGCCAACGGGCTGGACGGCATCACCCCCTTCGCCACACGGAGCCGACGACGAGGCCCGTGCCGAAGGCCGACGCGATGGTCAGCGCCGCCCCCAGCAACGCTCAGCCCGCCCCAGCGGCTCAGGTGCCGGAGCACGCCCCGCGCGCTCAGGTCAGGGTCCAAGCAGCGCACCGCGTCGTGATTCGCAGGGCGATAGCCGCTCGGCACCACGTCGTGACGCCCCAGCCGCAGGTGCACGCGCACCCCACGGTGCCGGCGGTGCGGTCAGAACCGGCACAGGCATGGGCGCAGGCGCCCGTACTGGGTCGCGTACCGGGGCACCAAGCAGCTCAGCGCCTCGCAGCGCCAGCGGTGATCCGGCCAACCGCCCACGCCGTCCGGCTCTCTTCAACAAGTAAATTGCACGCACACAGGTTGGCGGCGCCAGCCTGTAAAATTCGCCATCATGAGTATTCAAACTGAAGTCGCGCGACGCCGAACGTTCGCCATTATTTCTCACCCTGATGCCGGTAAAACGACGCTCACCGAAAAGCTACTGCTTTTTGCGGGTGCAATCCAAATCGCCGGTAGTGTCAAAGCACGCAAGGCCTCACGCCATGCGTCCTCTGACTGGATGGAAATCGAAAAACAACGCGGTATCTCGGTCGCCTCATCGGTGATGCAGATGGAGTACCGCGATTGCGTGATCAATCTGCTCGATACCCCGGGCCACCAAGACTTTTCTGAAGACACCTATCGTGTGCTCACGGCGGTTGATGCGGCCCTGATGGTGATTGATGCAGCCAACGGAGTCGAGCCACAAACCATCCGTTTGTTGCAGGTTTGCCGCGCCCGCAACACACCCATCATCACCTTCATCAACAAGATGGATCGCGAGGTTCGCGAACCGCTTGAGCTGTTATCCGAAATCGAACAACACATTGGTATGGATGCTGTGCCGTTTTCGTGGCCAGTCGGTATGGGCAAGGCGTTTGGCGGCGTGTTTGATATCCAGCGCGATCGCATGCGTTTGTTTAAGTCTGGGCAAGAGCGTCGTAACGATACCGGCGACGACTTTATCGACGGGCTCGACAATCCAGAAATTGCCAAACGCTTTGGCAGCGCGTTTGAACAAGCCAAAGGCGAGATCGAGCTCATTCAAGCGGCGGCGCCTGCCTTTGATTCCGCTGCCTTTTTAGCCGGCAAGCAAACACCTGTGTTTTTCGGCTCGGCGATTAATAATTTTGGCGTTCAAGAAGTACTCGATGCGTTAGTCGATCAGGCGCCGCCACCAGGCTCGCGTCAGGCGCTCGAGCGCGTGGTGTATCCCGAAGAACCAAAGTTCACCGGCGTCGTCTTTAAAGTGCAGGCCAATATGGATCCCGCACACCGCGACCGTGTGGCTTTTGTGCGCGTAAGCTCTGGCAAGTTTGAGCGCGGTATGCGGCTCAAAGTATCACGCAACAACAAAGAGATTCGTCCTAATAACGTGGTGTCGTTTTTATCGCAGCGCCGCGAACTCGTTGATGAGGCCTACGCGGGCGATGTAATCGGCATCCCTAACCACGGCATTTTGCACCTGGGTGATGTGTTAACTGAAGGCGAAGCCTTGCATTTTACGGGCTTACCTTTTTTCGCCCCCGAGCTTTTTCAGGCGGTCGAAACCAAAGACCCCTTGCGTACCAAACAACTTCGTACCGGGCTTTTACAGCTTGGCGAAGAAGGTGCGATTCAAGTGTTCCGGCCCTTGGTGGCAGGCGGCGCACTTCTGCTTGGCGCGGTCGGTCAATTGCAGTTTGAGGTCGTTGCCCATCGCCTCCAGGCCGAGTACGGTGCCGAAGCTCGACTCATGCCCTCACGCTACAACATGGCACGCTGGGTCACAGCCGAAGACCCAAAAGAGCTGCGCAAATTCATCGATGCTAACGTCTCAAACATCGCCTATGATGTCGTTGAAGCACCAGCGTTTTTAGTGAGCTCAACGGCTCAATTGCGTGTTGCCGAAGAGCGCTATCCGGCGATTCGTTTTCACGCGATGCGCGAACATGGTGGCCAAGTGTTTGCCGATAAAGTTTAATCACCGCCTCTCAGAGATCCCTTATGTCCTGGCGTGTCTTAATTGTCTTTTTAATGCTTGCCGCGGTTGCCTCATGGCAAGGCGGTGTGCAATTGGGCAATTGGCTCGTCACGCGCGCGCCCGATACGGTCGCGTCGGTAGCAGACAAAGACTATAAAACCTTACAGCGCGATGCCAACGGTCGCCTCATTACTGCACAACCCCCGCAGCCTCGCATCGATGGCACCTTAGGCGTACCACGCGAACTTCCTCTGATCGAGTGGGCGATCGAAGCCGTCACGGCCGATGACTTTGAGACGGACCCCAACAGAATGAAGGTTGAGGGCGATGATGATGACGATAACGATGAGGGTAAGGTCACCGAAGGATCTGAAACAGCAGACGCTAGACGTTTAGCGCAAGACTCTACCCAACGCAATGACCGTGCAGATACCTCAGCAAATCCGTCAACCTCACAATCTGCTGCCTCGAACTCTGCACAACGGCCATCCGCACCGCCCGTACCCCCAGGCATTACTGTGACGGTGATCTCTTGGCAGCAGTCTCTTAAGCAAGAACTCGAACAATGCGCCAAGGTAGGTTTTTTTCAACGACCCACCTGCCTGCAAACCGCGCGCACTAAATATTGTGCGCCCAACAACGCTTGGGGAAAAATCGCTGATTGCCCTGCGCGTCAAAGCGAACAAATCACCGGCAACTAGCGGGCGCCTGCCTGTGATTTGCGTAACGGTGCTGTCGGGATGCGCAACAATTCGCGATATTTAGCCACCGTACGGCGCGCGATCGTAATACCGTCTTGGTCAAGCAAACTCACCAATTGACTATCCGACAGAGGCTTTTTACGATCCTCACCTGTAATCAAGAGTTGAATACGCGTTTGCACAGCGGTGGCCGATGTGGCTTCTTTACCCTCGGTCGTCAACCCAGTGCTAAAAAATCGCTTGAGCTCAAACGTCCCGTGTGGCGTCAAAATAAATTTTTGCGTGGTCGCCCGTGAAATCGTCGACTCATGCATACCGATTTCGGCTGCGATGTCTTTGAGCGTCAGCGGACGCACCGCCCCCCAGCCGTTTGAAAAGAAAGCCTGCTGATGGGCCACAATCACCTGCGACACTTTTAAGATTGTTTCAAAGCGCTGCGCCACGTTTCGAATCATCCAGCGCGCCTCTTGCAGTTGCCCATGCAACGCAGTATGCGTACCACTACGCGGACTGCCTAACGCTTCGGCATACATCGCATTGACTCGCAACTTAGGCATCACCGCCTCGTTAAGCGACACCACCCAACCCTTACGGGTTTTTCGCACCAGCACGTCGGGTACGGCAAAGTCTGCCGCAGGGATATTCCAAGCACTTGCAGGCCGGGGATTAAGCTTAACGATCAACGCATGAGCACGTTTAAGTGTGTCGGTGTCACACTGCAGAATCTCGCGCAACTTAAGCATATTGCCGGTTGCCAAGACCGCCAAGTGGTGCTGGCACACCGAACGCGCCAACGCAACCAACTGGGGGTCTTGCAAGGCCTCTAGGCGCTGAGGGTCACCGAACTGAAGCTGCAAATCTAGGCACTCGCCAAGATCCCGCGCGCCAACGCCTGGCGGGTCAAACGACTGCAACATTTTTAAGGCACAGCGAAAATCATCTTCTTCGAGGCCGAGCTCTGGATTCATCCAGCTTGCAATCTCGTCAAGCGGCGAGGCCAAAAATCCATCATCATTAAGCTCATCAATGAGCAACTCAACGATTGCCGCATCGCGCTTGCTTAAGCGCGTCATCCCTAACTGCTCAAGCAAATATTCTCGTAAATTGCTTTCGCGGGCCGGCTCAGGGCGGTCAGGGAAGTCATCGTCACGCGAACCGCGTGATTCTGACGAAAATTCGAGGCGGTCGCGTTCGGGTTCGCGCTCAGAGGCTGGGGAGTAATCGGTATTGGCCTCGGGTGTTGCGTCCTGACCACGGTCGGTCGCAGCATGTGCCAGGCCAAATTCTGTGCTTTCTTGCCCCACACGCAAACTCGCTGAGGCACCGCCCGGTTCGTACAATGGCGTGCCTTCTTGTTCTAAGAGGGGATTTTCAGCCAACGCTCGGGCAACTTCAGCCTCGAGATCCAACGTCGAAAGCTGCAACAGCTTGATCGACTGTTGCAGCGCGGGGGTCAGGGTCAACTGTTGACCCTGACGAAGCTCGAGAAAATTGCGACTCATAGGTACAATATTTTGCATGATGAATCGACCTAGCACGACACAGCGCCAAAACGACACCCCACTACTGGGCGGCATACTGTTGCGGCTCGCGCTACCACGCCTGTTGACGCGGACAGTCATCATTCTAGCGGCTATTGCCTTAGTCGTTTATTGCGCTCAACGGATTCTGCTGTCGGGTAAAGCTTGGCTTGAGTTTGTGATCAAACTGACCGGCCTGTCTGACATTCTGGGCAAAACAGTCATCGACTTCATCATGCAGTATCAAAAATACTTCTGGTGGTTTGTGATTTTTATTTTGGTACTCATCGCCATCAGCAGCGTGATGAGTTACTTGCGCAACAGCCTCAAGCGCGGCCGGGCGTCGCTGGTACCCCTCAGTGATGTGCGCAAACTCTGCGCCCAACTAAGCCCCGAAGGCCTGGATATTTTGAATTGGGTCTGGAAAGACCAATCTCAACCCATTACCGTTGGCATTTTACAAACCGTACTGACTCAGCGCAGCACCGGGCGGGCCCGCAAGCTGGCTTTGGCACGGGCTCAGCAACTCGAACTGAGCTCCGCGTTGCAACAGCGGCCTGTCAGTAATCCGGGCGCAGACACTCCAGCGCGCGGGCGCCCACCCGCCAACGGCGCCGGTCAGCGCGAGCCGACCCTGCTTGCTTAGTACAAGCGCCCGCAGCGCTTGCGTTTCACGCCAATTTATGTTCGACTAGAGGCTATGAAGACGCTTGCCACAGGCCTCGCCTGCCCTCAAACACACTGCTCGGCCCTTTTAGGCCGCAGTTTAGTCGTGTCCGGCAACCGTGCTGATGCTCTTGGGCTGCTATCGCTACTACTAGCGATCGGTTGCCGGGCCTAGTGCCCGTGGCAGTCCGGCAACCAACCGCCACCCCAGCTATAGCCTTCCTCAAAAATTTTTAGATTTGATCCAAACCCTGGCTTATTTACGCCATCGATGAACACAGGTCGCACGCACCGTGTCATCGCCTAAACAGATTTAAGGTTAATCATGCTTTCGAATCCCGCCACAAAATACATCCCGTTCAAGCCCTTCGAGCGCGATTTTTCAGAGCGCACCTGGCCCACTAAAAAAATTACCCATCCGCCCATCTGGATGAGTACCGACCTGCGTGATGGCAACCAGTCACTGATTGAGCCCATGAGCGTTGAACGTAAGCTGCGCTTTTTTGAAATGTTGGTCAAAATCGGCTTCAAAGAAATTGAGGTCGGGTTTCCATCGGCCTCGCAAACTGACTTTGACTTTGTGCGCAAGCTGGTCGACGACAAACTGATCCCAGACGATGTCACGATCATTGCACTCACGCAGGCTCGCCCCGAACTCATCGAGCGCACTGTTGAATCAGCGGCCGGTGCCAAGCGCGCCATGATCCACCTCTATAACGCTTGCGCCCCCGGCTTTCGCCGCATCGTCTTCAACATGAACCGCCAAGAAGTTAAACAGGTCGCACTTGAAGGCACGCAATGCGTGATGGATTGCATGGCCAAGTATCCGCAAACACACTGGCTGTATGAGTACTCGCCTGAAGTATTTAGCACCACCGAGCCCGATTTCGCGCTTGAGGTCTGTAATGCGGTCACCGCGCTGTACCAGCCCACCCCACAGAAAAAAATTATCTATAACTTGCCGGCCACCATTGAGGCCACCACACCCAACATGTATGCCGATCAAATCGAATACATGCACAATAATCTGCACAAGCGCGATTCAGTGATTGTTAGTTTGCATCCACACAACGATCGCGGCACAGCCGTCGCAGCGGCAGAGTTAGGCTTGATGGCCGGCGCCGATCGCGTCGAAGGCTGCTTGTTCGGCAACGGTGAGCGTACCGGTAACGTCGACTTAGTGACCTTGGCCTTAAACCTCTATACCCAAGGTATTCACCCCGGTCTTGATTTTTCAGACATCGACGAAGTACGTCGCTGCGTTGAATTTTGTAATCAGTTGCCGGTGCACCCACGTCATCCTTATGCCGGTGACTTAGTCTTTACAGCTTTCTCAGGCTCACATCAAGACGCCATCAAAAAAGGCTTCGCCGTACAAAAGGCCGATGCCATCTGGGAAGTCCCTTACTTGCCGATTGACCCAGCTGATCTGGGACGTAGCTACGACGCCGTGATTCGCGTCAACAGCCAGTCGGGCAAAGGCGGCGTATCTTATTTGCTTGAACAAGAGCATGGCTTGGCGTTGCCACGTCGCTTACAAATTGAATTTAGCCGCGCCATTCAGCGCGTCACCGATGAAACGGGTCGCGAGGTGACCGCTGAAGACGTCTATACGATTTTCAATGCCGAATATCTGACTCAAACCGAGCCTTGGAAGCTCATCAAGCACAGCATCACAGGTGATCCAAGCGCGGCCGAAGGCAAGCACTTTACGATCGAGGCCGAGTTCGAAGTCGAGGGTGTACGCCGCGTGTTGAAAGGCTCGGGTGATGGCGCAATTTCTGCGTTTGTTGATTGCCTGGGCATCCCCGTTCGCATCATGGATTATCACGAGCATGCCATTGGTACCGGTACCGATACGCGTGCAGCGTGCTATGTCGAAGCGCGCATCGAAGAAGGCGCGACAGGTTTTGGTGTGGGCATTGATCGCGATATCGTCACAGCGTCTTTTAAGGCGGTACTGAGCGGCTTAAATCGGCATATCAAAGCTAGCTAAGATCACCAACCAGTTGACCCCAAAGGTCAACTGTTCTGATTTTGAAATGACGCGAGCGGATTTTGAAAGACGCTTGAGACCTGATTTTTCATACTGAACCCTAATTGCTAGGCTTGCCACCAAAATTGAGCAGGTTTTGGCAGTCAGCGTTCAACGTACTGAAAAGAGGGCTTCCCATGTCGACCACGATTATCCGTTCTTTTAAACGCACGCTTGCCTCGCTGCTACTGCTTACTGGCGCTTTGCTGGGGTGCCCCGTCCAAGCGCAAAGCGCCGCGGACATTGACAGCGGCACACTCAAATTTGTGTTGTCGCCCGAGCCACCATTTTTGTTAACTGCCATCAACACCACGCTACAGATGGGGATGGTCACCTCGAAAGTGATGGAAGGTCTGCTGTACCTAGATAACGACCTTAAGCCGCAACCCCTCTTGGCGCAGAGCTGGGACATCAGCCCAGACGGCCTAACTTACACCTTCAAGCTTCGTCCAAACGTTAAATGGCATGATGGTCAACCATTTACCTCGGCTGATGTAAGTTACACAATTCTTGAGGTGCTTAAAAAAGTTCATCCGCGCGGCCGTACGGCTTTTGCAAAAGTCACAGCTGTCGAAACGCCAGATGCTCTCACTGCCGTGATTAAACTTAGCCAACCGGCACCTCCTATGCTGACCGCTCTGGCCTCAAGCTACGAGTCGCCCATGGTGCCCAAACATCTTTTCGCTGGCTCGGACCCCTCGGCCAACCCTTACATCAGTAAACCGATAGGTACGGGCCCCTTCGTCTTCAAGGAGTGGAAAAAGGGTGACTACATTCTGCTAGAGAAAAATGCAGGCTACTGGCAAGCTGGTAAGCCAAGCCTACAGCGCATCGTATTCAGAATCATCAGCGATGCCTCGGCGCGGGCAGCGAGCTTTGAAACTGGCGAAGGTCATATTGGTGGGCTCAGCCCCATACCACTGACCGACATGCCACGTATCGCAAAAAATCCCGCACTCAGTATTGAAACGCGCGGATACGCTTACATGTCGCCCTACATGCTGATGGAGGTCAATCTGCGCAAACCGCCTCTTAACGACGTGCGAGTTCGACAGGCCATCGCGCACGCAATTGATCGCGCACGTATGACCCAAGTTGTTTGGCTTGGCTATGGTCAACCCGCGGTCAGCCCAATTCCCTCTCAGGTCACGACCTTTCACTCGACCGACCTTCCCAAATATGAATTCAACATTGAAAAGGCAAAAAAGCTGCTTGATGAGGCGGGCTTAAAGCCTGGCCCGAACGGTGTGCGTTTTAAGATCACTCACGACTTTATACCCTTAGGATCCGAATATCAGCGTACCGGAGAATTCATTAAGCAACAACTCAGCCGCGTGGGCATTGATGTCGAGTTACGCAGTCAAGATCTACCGTCGTTCTTTCGCCGCGCCTATACCGAATACGATTTTGATACGACTAGCCTTTACTACGGCGCGTTCGCCGATCCCACACAAGGGGTGCAGCGACTTTACTGGTCAAAGGCAATTCAAAAAGGTGTGGTCTTTACAAACAATACGGGCTATAGCAGCCCTGAAATGGATCGGCTACTGGAAACTGCGCAAGGGGAAAACGATCCGGTAAAACGAAAGGCGCTCTATCTGGACATGCAACGGCTTGCGATGACCGATCTACCAGTGATTCCTCTGATGGAAACTCGCTTCCTCACTATTTCGAGTTCGAAATTAAAAAATCATACGGTCAGTGCTGACGGGATCATCGGTGGAAATTTTGCTGATGCTTATTTCGAGAAGTAATTGAAGCGCCTGATGCAACGACCAGACTTGCACAGTCCAACGCTTGGTTTGCTATGGCGGCGCCTGCTAAGAGCGTTTCCACTTTTACTGGCGGTCGTCATCTGCAACTTCATTTTATTGAAGCTAGCGCCTGGCGATGCTGCCGAGGTGCTGGCTGGAGAAGCCGCCGCGAGCAGTCTTGAATATCTGACCGAATTACGCGCACGCTTTGGACTCGACCAACCGGTTTACGTGCAGCTTTGGCACTATCTTGTCAAACTTGTTACCTTAGATTTAGGATTTTCGTTTCGCCACAATCAATCTGTGCTGTCGTTAATTCTTGATCGCCTTCCAGCCACCTTGTTATTGATGCTTTCGGGCATCACACTCGCGGTCGTTGTAGGCGCATGCCTAGGCGTTCTCGCTGCACAACGCGTCAATCGCCTGCGCGACAACATCATCTCGATCTTTGCAATTCTTTCCTTTTCTATTCCGGTGTTCTGGTTAGGGCTGATGTTAATTGTCGTTTTTTCAGTACACCTTGGTTGGTTTCCGTCAGGCGGCATGCAAACCGTTGCGAGCAGCAAGCAAGGGTTCGCTCACGTCCTGGATGTTTTACATCACTTAGTGATGCCTGTCACAACGCTCGGTCTGTTCTATGTCGCGTTATATACACGCGTTATGCGCGCATCGATGCTTGAGGTATTCAACCAAGACTATGTCACGACAGCCCGCGCAAAGGGCCTAGGAGAGCGGCGTATCGTTCTACGTCATGTCTTTCGCAACGCCTTGCTGCCCTTAGTCACCTTAATTGGCGTGCAGTTTGGCACGTTACTCGGCGGCTCTGTACTCGTTGAAACCGTTTTTTCTTGGCCAGGCTTGGGCAGACTCGCCTTCGAAGCGGTCTTTCAACGCGACTTGAATCTTTTACTTGGAATCTTATTAATGTGCTCAGTCTTAGTGATGATCTCTAACGTCTTAGTCGATCTGGCGTACGCGCAACTCGACCCGCGGATTCGAATCCGATGAGCACACTGGGCCCCTTGCGCATGTTTGCAGCCAGATTCTGTCGAAACTATTCGGCAGTGTTTGGTCTATTACTTTTACTCTGTGTTGGCCTTATGGCCGCTTCAGCATCAGTGTTGTTTCCCGAAGACCCCTGGGACATGGTTTCAACGCCTTTCCTTTGGCCAGGGCAAGACCATAATTTTCTACTTGGCTCTGACATCATGGGTAGAGACTTAGCCGCTGGCCTGTTTCATGGGTCGCGAGTATCACTGCTCGTTGGCTTTTCTGCCACACTTGCCGCCGTGCTCATCGGCACAACAATTGGCGCGATCGCTGGCTACTACGGTGGCCTTGCCGATAGCATTGCCATGGCGATCACAGAGTTATTTCAAACGATTCCACAATTTATCTTTGCGATTGTAGTCGTCGCGATTCTGTCCCCAACTGTGACCACGGTTACCTTCGCACTCGGGATCGTCTCATGGCCCTCAATCGCCCGCTTAGTTCGTGCAGAGTTTATGACCCTGCGCGAGCGCGATTTCGTCGCAGCAAGCGTGTCGATCGGAATGAGTTCTTTTCGAATCATCACAACACAAATCCTTCCTAATGCCTTAGGGCCCATTATTGTCACGGGTTCTTTAATGGTGGCCACTGCAATCTTGACGGAGGCTGGGCTGGCTTTCTTGGGTCTTGGCGATCCCAATGTGATGAGTTGGGGAACGATTATTGGCGCGGGGCGCGACGCCCTCAGAACGGCGTGGTATATCACGGCCATCCCAGGTCTGGCGATCATGTTCACCGTGCTCGGTTTAAACCTGGTTGGCGAAGGGCTAAATGATGCGCTCAACCCACGGCTCAAAAATCGCTGATGGATAACTCCTTGCCCTTGCCAATTAATACGTCAATGCGGAATAAAACCATTCCAGTCCTTGACGTTAAAAATCTCTGTACACAGTTCCAGACGTCTAAAGGAGTCGTCAAAGCAATTGATGAGGTATCACTGACCGTTGGTCACGCTGAGATTGTTGCACTGGTCGGTGAGTCAGGTTGCGGTAAATCTGTGACGGCTTTTTCTATCATGCAATTGATTGCGAGCCCACCCGGAAAAATCGCCAGTGGCGAGGTGCTATTTCAAGGGCAAGATTTGTTACGACTCACCGCCAAAGAAATGCAGCAAGTTCGTGGCAATGGTATTGGAATGATTTTTCAAGAGCCGATGACCTCGCTCAACCCCGTGCTCAGTATCGGCGAACAGCTCACCGAAACGCTCATTGCGCATCGAGGCTATACCCCCAAGCAAGCACTGGAAAGAGCCTGTGAATTACTTGAGCTGGTACGCATGTCAGCGCCTCAACAGCGCTTAGCCCAGTACCCACATGAGCTATCGGGTGGCATGCGTCAACGCGTCATGATTGCGATGGCGCTTGCCTGCGAACCCAAACTGCTGATTGCTGACGAGCCAACGACCGCCCTTGATGTCACTGTTCAAGCCCAAATTTTAGACTTATTGCTTGAGATGAGAGAGCGCTTGGGCATGTCTATTCTTCTCATTACGCACGATCTTGGCGTAGTGGCGGAAGTAGCTGATCGCGTAGCCGTGATGTATGCGGGGAAAAAAATTGAAGAGGCCTCTGTATTCGACTTGTTTAAGCGCCCTCAACACCCCTACACACAGGGGCTTATTCAAGCCACACCCTCGGCCTCGCGGGGTGTGAGCAAACGGCTCGCTGAAATTCGTGGGCAGGTTCCGGCTCTACATGCGATGCCACAAGGTTGCCGATTTGCACCCCGCTGCAACTGGGCCATACCTATCTGCCAAGAACAACTGCCAACATTTAGAGAGACTGGATCACAACATTTCGTGGCATGCCATCGCCTATTTGACGTACCTTCTCAATCTTTTAGCTCCACAACCCTGGAGGCCTCATGACCGATGCGTTATTGCGTGTTGACGGGCTAAAGAAGTTTTTTACACTCAGCGATGGTCAGCGTGTGCATGCCGTGGATGATGTCAGTTTTAGCTTGAGCAGCGGTGAAACCTTGGGCTTGGTCGGTGAATCGGGCTGTGGCAAATCCACACTTGGTCGGACCATTATCAGATTGCTCTCACCCGATGCAGGGACAGTTCACGTTAACGGAAAAAATCTCGCGCGACTGAGCGATAAAGAGCTCAAGCCCTTGCGCCGTGAGATACAGATGATCTTCCAGGATCCCTATGCGTCATTAAATCCCCGCAGCACCGTTGGACGTGCAATCGAAGAGCCGTTAATCGTTCATGGCGTTAAAGACCCCCGTGCCCGTGCCGCGCGCGTGAGTTGGCTACTAGAGCGGGTGGGCCTGCCAAGCGAGGCAGCCCAACGACATCCTCACGAATTTTCAGGCGGTCAGCGCCAACGCATCGGCATCGCGCGCGCGCTCGCACTGAACCCCAAGCTAATCATCTGTGACGAGCCTGTCTCAGCGCTTGATGTCTCCGTGCGCGCTCAGGTGTTAAATCTTTTAGCTGATTTACGCGAAGAGCTCGGGCTATCGTATCTGTTTATCTCCCACGATTTGTCAGTAGTTGAGCATTTTTGCGACCGAGTTGCCGTGATGTATCTTGGGCGTATTGTTGAACTTGCACCACGTCATAAGCTTTGGAGTCAACCACTGCACCCGTATACACATACGCTCTTGGATGCAGCCCCTCTGCCCGATCCAACCCGTCGCCGCGGACGTCGCACGTTGGTTGAAGGAGAAATCCCTAACCCAATTGATCGCCCTAATGGCTGTCATTTTCATACGCGGTGTGTGCACAAAATTCCAATTTGTAGTTCTGTCGCGCCGCCGCTTATCAGCCGGGCAGACGACCATCAGGTCGCTTGCCATCGTGCCGAAGATTTTTACACCCCTATACCAAAGGAGACATATGTATAAACTTATCAGCGCCACGCCAAGCCCTTATGCACGCAAGGTCAGAATTCAATTGGCAGAAAAAGGAATTCCGTTCGAATTGATTACTGAAGTTCCCTGGAACTCAGACACACAGACGCCACGCTACAACCCTCTAGAAAAACTGCCTGTCTTAATTTGTCCAGATGGTTCGAGTGTTTTTGAATCGCGGTATATCAATGAATGGGTTGAATACAAGCACCCAGAAACCCCCTTGTTCCCAAAAGACGTCGATGGCATTCTGGAAGTTAAGCGCTTTGAAGTGATCGTCGATGGAGCCTGCGACGCTTTGGTGCAAATGTTTTTTGAAATCGCTCGCGATTCTGACAAACAAAGCCAACCTTGGTTTGATCGACAGCAGCGAAAAGTTGACGGCGCGCTTAGATATTTATCAACAACGATTGGCGAAAAAGAATTTTGTTATGGTGATACGTTCACCCTAGCTGATATTGCGGTAGGAACTTTGCTGCGTTACTTAACCGTGCGTTGGCCCGCTAAGCCATGGCGCGAAACCTATCCTAATCTTGCCATTTATTCTGACCGACTAGAGCTTCGATCTTCATTTAAAAATAGCGTACCGGTGCCCCAGGTTATTCGAGATCGCGTAGCCTAGATAAGCCCAACACAAATGAATAATTCACACCGAAAGTTTTTGATCACCAAAGGAATATATTAATGAATTGTCCTCCCGTAGCAGTCAGCCCACACGCGGTCGAGTCAATTGTTTCTGACTGGGTTGTCGGAAAAATTTTATCTGAACCCGCGATCACTGGCGTCTCTTCTATGAGTGCCGTTTCAATTTATTTTGATCCGGGTCAGGGTCATATGCGTCATCAACATTTAGACGCTGATCAACTAATCTTCGTTATTTCAGGTGAGGCCGAAATGATGATTGAATTTATCGAAGGCGAGCCACAATATCAAACCATCCGCGCCGGGGATTTAGTGACGATTCCTAAAAAAGCTTTTCACTCGACAATCAATCACGGTTGGGAGCCTGTGAAAATCCTAGCCGTGTATTCGCCCGCCGGCGTTGAAAGTAGCATGCGGACATCGACTGACTTTAAAAGATTGCCGGCAGGGGCCGTACCGGCACGTCGACCCCCACCGTGCTAGCCTCAACCCGGGCGGGATGGCGCCTTTAAGCAAGAGCTTGCTCAACATTAAAGGCGCCATGGCTCATAGTAAGTATCGAACCCCTTGCCTCACGATAGGCCTTAGGCGATAAACCAATTTTCTTTTTAAACGCTGTTGCAAAGTGGCTTTGACTTGAAAAACCTGTTTCTAAGGCCACCTCTGCTATCGGCAATTCTGTTTCCGTTAAAAATCTAGCCGCTTTCGCGATGCGACGTTCGAGCAAATATTGATGCGGTGAGGTGCTGTGATATCTCTGAAACAGTCGCTTCAAACCACACACACTAATATTTGCCTGGTTAGCAATAACTTCAAGCGACAAGTCTTCACCTAGAGAGCGATCGATAAAAGCTTGAACACGGGCCATGTTAGAGCGAAAGTTTTCGTAACAAGCTAAGGTTGGGGCATCTTGTTCAGCTTCGACCGAGTGGGCCTTTAGCAACTGTGCGGCAAACGTGTGCGTCAATGTTTCCACAAAGACAGGCGTCGCGCCCAGGCTCGGGCGTTGCAAAGCCTCTAGTACTGCGAGGGCAAGCTGTTCTAACAACGGATCTGTAGCACCCAATCGAATAGCAAGGTTCACGCGCGAGCGGCCAAACACCTCTTTATTGACCTCCTCGATGAGATCCTTCTTCAAATACAGCATCAGCATTTCTGACGAACCACGACGCTTCCACTGCGACGCTTCATCGGCCGGAATAATCAAAAACTGTCTGGGGGACAGGGTTGCCTCTTGTACCTCGGTCTGACTCATCAGCCTCACGCTTAACTGCGCAGGGCCTCGTAAGCAAAATCCAATACAGTAATGACCAACCGGGTTCAATATGCCAGACCAGCTGTTGACGGTTGCCACTGCCGCATAAAGAGTCGACCACCCACGACCAGCGCTTTGCATAATTAACTTATTGCGATCCCAGCGCTCAATGCTATGGGTCTGCTGCACATCAAATTCTTGTTCAGACATTTTGGCCGCCACAGAAGTAGACTAAACGCCACCATAATTGATTTGGATAGTTCACCACGTATTTTTTACTAATAACCAATTCAGAAAGTCAAGTTTCTTGGTCCTGCACACTCTCCACATCCGTTAAAGTCTTTGTTTTCAAGCAATAATTGTGCCAATCATTCTCATAGCCTACTTAACAACTGGCTCCAGTGGCTGTGCGCACTGCTAAGCTCTGTTTTCTAGATTTCGCCCAAATAGGTGCCTGTCTTGTTTTTTCAAATCGAACGCCCTCCAAAGCCACGTGCGCACTTACGCAAAGTGTTGGCAGACCTTAGCACCAACAGCATCGCCAACGGTCTGATTGGTTTTATTTTTGCAGCAACGGGGCCCTTTGCTGTAGTGCTTTCGGTCGGTACGCGAGGCGGGCTCACGTCAGTAGAGCTAGCTTCGTGGGTATTTGGTGTGTTTTTTGTCAATGGGCTGCTGTCGCTTGTGATGAGCTGGCGCTACCAAATGCCACTGGCCTTCGGCTGGACAATTCCGGGAACTGTTTTAGTGGGCCCGGCCTTACAGCACTTACCGTTTTCTGCCGTGATTGGCGCGTTTTATGCAACGAGTCTACTGATCCTACTGCTTGGGCTCAGCGGTTTCGTCAAGCGCCTCATGTCTGCGCTACCCATGCCAATCGTCATGGGCATGGTCGCAGGTGTGTTTCTTCACTTTGGCTTGGATGTCATCCACGCGCTCGATCGTGATGCGGCGATCGCCGCCCCCATGGTGCTTGTGTTTTTCCTATGCTCAGCCATCCCAGCGCTTGGGCGGCGTATGCCGCCAGTGATTGCAGCGCTATTGGTCGGTGCAATCATGATCACGCTGCTAGGCCGTCTCAATCCTGGCGACTCAAGTACGCTCGGTTTTGCCCAGCCAGTCCTGCAGGTGCCTAGCTGGTCTTGGGCAGCAATGTTAGAGCTAGTTATTCCTCTGACCATCACGGTGTTGGTCGTGCAAAATGGCCAAGGTGTCGCTGTACTTAAGGCTGCAGGGCACGAGCCGCCCATCACCGCGATTGCCGTCGCCTGCGGCATAGGTGCTGCTTTGAGCGCTGCAGTGGGTGCCGTAAGTTCTTGCCTTACCGGCCCAACAAATGCCTTGATCAGCTCCTCTGGTGATAAAACCCGTCACTACACTGGGGCACTCACCTTTGCCGGCCTAGCCTTGGTCTTTGGAGTTCTCGCGCCAACCTTTACCAACCTCACCTTGGCCACCCCAAAAGCTTTCATTATGGTGTTAGCGGGCCTCGCCATGCTGCGCGCGTTGCAAAGCGCCTTTGTCACCTCGTTTGGTTCAGGCAAGTTTACCTTGGGCGCCCTCGTCAGCCTGCTTGTAACCGTCGCCGATATCAGCCTGTTCAATATCGGTTCAGCATTTTGGGGCTTGGTGGCGGGCTTTGCAGTGTCGTGGCTGATGGAGCGCCATGACTTTAAGGCGCAATGACGGTCAAGCTCTTGAGATAACGCTTCATGCCGGCCTCAATCACGCGTTTGTCGCGACCATGTGCATAGGTGATATTCTGATATCAATGTATCATTAATGATTCATAAAGTTTTTAATGAATCATTAATGAATCAAATCTATTGATTTTAGGCTATACCTATGCGAAACTGATTCATCCAAACTTTAAATTGCAGCTTAACTTTTTGGCTGATCAGTCCGTCCTGAACCAACATGGTTAAACCCCTTTCACGCCCCATTTCACAACACAGCAGCAATGCACTGCAGCTGCTCGGACAACTCGTGCGTGAAGCCCGCATCAAAAAATCCATGACCACGTCCGACTTGGCGTCGCGCGCTGGCATCTCACGCACCCTTCTCCAGCGCCTCGAGCGAGGCGACCCAAGTTGTTCAATTGGGGCAGTCTTTGAAGTCGCCACGATTTGTGGTGTCCCCCTATTTGAGCAAGACCCCAGGCAGCTTTCTTCCCATCTCGGCCTACACCAAGAAAAAATGGCATTACTCCCTAAAGCCGTTAGAGCCATCGCCAAAGAAGTCAAAGATGACTTCTGAAATCGGTGCTAAGTATTCAGAGGCCTACGCCTGGGTCTGGCTACCAACAGCCATCGAGCCAGTCGTAGCGGGGCTGCTCTCTCAGCAAGGTCAGCAGTTAGTGTTCAACTACGGTCAAAGCTATCTCGCTCGAAGCAATGCGATCGCCTTATATGCACCCGAACTACCCTTGCGATCAGGGTCACAACCGCTGCTACCGATGATGAGTATGCCCAGTTGTATTCGAGACGCCTCACCTGATGCCTGGGGACGGCGTGTGCTCATTAACCGCAAACTCGGTACAGCTGGGGTGGATGCTTCACAGATTGAACTCAGCGAGTTGGCCTATTTGCTCGAGTCAGGCTCCGACAGAATCGGCGCGCTCGATTTTCAACACTCTGCGACTCAATATGTCGCAAGACACACACCGCAACCCACACTTGAAGAGTTATTAACAGCGGCCGAAAAAGTCGATCGCGGCATGCCGCTCTCATCCGAACTAGACCAAGCCTTATTGCACGGCACCTCGCTGGGCGGCGCCCGACCAAAAGTGATGCTGAATGATGGTAAGCACAAATACATCGCTAAGTTTTCTGCAAGCAACGATCTGTACAGCGTCGTCAAAGCAGAATTTATCGCGATGCGCCTCGCCGAAAAAGTTGGGCTACAGGTTGCGCCCGTGCATTTGCGTCGTGCGCTAGGTAAAGACGTGTTGTTAATCGAACGCTTTGATCGAACATGGCACGACGAAAGTTGGCACAGACGCGCGATGGTCTCTGCGCTGACGATACTCGAGCTCGATGAAATGATGGCGGCCTACGCCAGTTACGAAAAACTTGCAGAGATTATTCGGCACCGCTTCTCAAATCCAAAGCCCACTCTGCGAGAGCTTTTCTCAAGAATTGTTTTCAATATTTTGTGCGGCAATACCGATGATCACGCGCGCAACCATGCCGCGTTTTGGGATGGACAACAACTGACGTTGACCCCGGCTTATGACATTTGTCCTCAATCACGAACAGGACAACAAGCCTCGCAAGCCATGCTGATTCGCGACAACGATCGCACGAGTCAAGTCGGTACTTGCATTGCCGCAGCCTCACTGTTTTTGCTCAATCAACACGAAGCCATCAGCATCGTCAATCAGCAAGTCAAGATCATTGACCACGCGTGGCAAGGGGTTTGTGAAGAGGCCTCGTTGAGCGACGTCGACAAAAAGCTCTTTTGGCGACGACAGTTTCTAAATCCCTTCGTGTTTCTGAATGCACCCGCTGGGGTGAACACCCCAATCTAAACCTACCTCACCATTGCCCAAAAAAAACGCCTGCGCGCTTATGCGCATTGGTGCCGCGCTCAACGGCCTCATCAGGCATCGTGACGCGCCGCTTACGCCGCGCGAGCGCCTCAAGCATCTGGGTACGCAAGCTCTCGCGCGTGCTAGCAAAGGCAGCGTCACGCCCTAAGTCATTTAGCTCTTGTGGATCGTTTTGTAGGTCAAACAACTGCTCGGGCTCGTCGAGCCAATACACATAGCGCCAACGCGCCGAACGAAGCGAATAAGCGCGCGATTGTTGCGGTGTTTTATTCAGTAACAGCCGCGCCTGCCTGAAGCTGTAATCCAGCTCAGAGAATACCGCGTCACGCCACAGCGTCGGCTCACCGCGCGTGAGAGGCAACAGGCTGCGCCCTTCGATACGCTCAGGCGCACCTGCAACGCCTAGCGCCTCAAGAAAGGTAGGCACCATATCTACTGCTTCAACAAAACGATCATCCACTGAGCCGCGCGTGGTGTCTGCGCGCGCGTCTGGATCCATCACGATACACGGCACGCGTTGCACCGCGTCGTAAAACAATTCTTTTTCGCCTAGCCAGTGGTCACCTAATAAGTCGCCGTGATCCGAGGTGAATACGATCAAGGTGTTTTTCATTAATCCAGCACCATCCATGTACTCAAATAACCGGCCAAGATGATCATCTAATTGCTGAATCAAGCCCTGATAGGCTGGGCGCACGATTCGGATACATTCGTCACGACTAAAATTTTGGCTTTCTTCGTGCTGCCGATAGGCCGCGACTACCGGATGGGCGCCTTCCCGTTCTTGCTCACTACGCACAACGGGCAAACACTGCTCTGCTGTGTACCTGTTGTGATACGGTGCGGGCGCCATGTAAGGCCAGTGAGGCTTAACGTAACTCAGATGCAAGACCCACGGCTTATCGCCTTGCTCGCGCATAAACTCAAGCGCCTGGTTAGTCATGTAAGCCGTTTCAGAATGAGGCTCAGCCACGCGAGCCGCAAGATACGTGTTGCGCATATTCCAGCCGCTGACGATCTGCCCATCGGGCAGTTGCCCCGCGATAACAAAATCGGTCCACGGGTCATCCGAGAGATACCCCTGACGCTTTAAGTAGGCGGGATAGCCGCTCTCAACCCCCGGTGGATGATGCCCGTCATAGCGATCCAGTTCACGAAAACCACCACGCGCTAACAAATAACCTAGCTCAGAGCCGCCTTCGATACCCAGGCGTTTCATCCCAGCAAGATCCGGGATCACGTGCGTTTTACCTGCCAGCACCAAATCTCGCCTCGCCTGCGCAAGATATTCGCCAAAGGTCACTTCACCAACAGACAAAGGCACTCGGTTCCAGGTCGTGCCGTGGCTCGAAGGATAGCGGCCGGTGTAATAACTCATGCGCGAAGGCCCGCATACGCCCGAGTTCACAAAAGCGCGGCTAAAGCGCACACCGCGTTTAGCCAAGGCATCAAGGTTGGCCGTTTTTAAGTAAGGGTGCCCGTCACAGCCAAGGTGATCTGCCCGAAACTGATCAGCCATGATGAAGAGAATGTTTTGTGTTGTGGTCATAACAACGCGATCTCAGCCGCCTCAAAACCCGCAGCCAAACGGGCCTCAACATTAAACGGCCCTTTCAATTTCGGGGCGCGATACGTGGTCGCTAGTTCGGTATAGGTATTAATGGGATCTAACCTACGTTCAGTACACAGCCAGCGGTACCAATAATTGCCAATCGCTACGTGGCCGATTTCATCACGCAAAATAATATCGATAATTTCGGCGCCTGCGCGGTCGCCCCCACTCGCTAGTTTGTGGCGGACAGCGGGTGACGCATCTAATCCTCTCGCCTCAAGTGTGCGAGGCACCAAGGCCAATCTAGCCAACACATCCTCTTGCGTGCGCTCAGCCATCTCCCATAAGCCATCGTGGCCTGAAAAATCGCCATACTGATAACCTAAGGTTTGTAAATGGTGATTGAGCAAGCCAAAGTGCTCGCACTCTTCTTGTGCAACGCGCAGCCAGTCGTAATAAAACTTGTCGGGCATGTTTGCAAAACGCCACATCACATCTAACGCAAGATTGATCGCGTTAAATTCAATGTGGGCTAACGCGTGGATGAGCACCGCGCGCCCCTCAAGCGTATGCACACTGCGAAGGCCTAGCTGTGCGGGTGGTACAAGTTTGATCGCAGGTCGACCAGGGATACCGGTTGGGGCTGACAAGGTACGCACGGTATCAAGCGCCGTGCTCTGACTCAAGCCACTCAGACAATCAGCCTTTGCCTGCCACGTATCGTGACACAGCGCCTCAAGAGCACGCTCTCTGAGTTCCATGGCTTAAGCCAATTGCCACCAGGCAAAACCCAAGGCGCTCAACGC
>CALFXX010000051.1 GCA_937952975.1 uncultured Alcaligenaceae bacterium | reverse complement strand
CTCTTCCGATCTCGAGTCGATGCAAGACGCGGATCAGTTTTTCGACGTCCGCCATCGATAATCCAACCGTTGGTTCGTCTAATACGTAAAGGGTATGCGGCAAGCGCGAGGCGCGACCCGTGGTGATGACCCCCTCTGTCATGCGGGCCTTTGCCAACTCGGTGACGAGCTTGATACGTTGCGCTTCACCACCTGACAGTGTTGGTGATGGCTGACCGAGGGTGATATAGCCTAACCCTACGTCCTGCATCAACTGCAACGGATGTCGAATTTTTGGATGCGCAGCAAAGTAGCCAATCGCATCATCGACCTCAAGTGACAGCACCGCACCCGCATGCTTGTCTCGCATGCGTACCCCTAAGGTATCGGTATTAAAGCGCGCGCCCCCGCACGCATCGCAGGGCACCTTGATGTCTGGCAAAAAGCTCATCTCAAGGGTGCGCATGCCTTGGCCTTCGCACAGCGGGCATCGACCATCCCCGGTGTTAAACGAAAATCTTCCAGCACCCCAGCCGCGAATTCGCGCTTCTTGGGTGTCGGCAAATTGCTTTCGTACATCATCCCAAAAACCAATGTAGGTTGCCGGGCACGAGCGCGGTGTTTTTCCAATAGGAGTTTGGTCAACTTCTAGAACGCGGTCGATCACTGACCAGCCTTCGATACTTTCACAGCCGTGCCATTGCGGCTCTGCACGCAACGAAACCGCAGCACCGAGATTATCCAGCAGCACTTCTCGGGCTAAGGTCGATTTACCCGAGCCTGAGACACCGGTAACGACGCTCAGACGTCCAATCGGAAAATGTGCGGTCAAGTGGCGCAAGTTGTGAAGTTTCGCGCCTTTGACGGTGATCATCGGCGTATCTTTTGCGATGGGTCGGCGTGGCTGCAAGGGGTGCGCCAACGGGTGTCTCAAGTAGTGACCGGTGGTAGAGTCTGGCGCATCCATGAGGTCTTGCAAGCTGCCTTGCGCGACGACGCGCCCTCCTCGAATGCCTGCGCCAGGACCAATATCAATAATGTGTTCTGCACGCCGAATGGTGTCGTCGTCGTGCTCAACCACCACTAGAGTGTTGCCGTTCTTCTCAAGTCGCGATAAAGCACCTAGCAAGATTCGGTTGTCTCGTGGATGAAGTCCAATTGTGGGCTCATCCAGCACATAGCAAACGCCCTGCATGTTTGAACCTAGCTGAGCTGCCAAGCGGATACGCTGCGCTTCACCACCAGATAGTGTCGGCGCTGCACGATCAAGCGCCAAATAGCCGAGCCCAACTTCTTGCATAAACTGCAGGCGACCACGAATTTCAGACAAGATGTCGCGCGCAATGTCTGCATCGCGACCACGGAGCACTAAGGCGGTAAAAAAGGTGTGAGCATCGGATACAGCCAAACCTGCAAGCTCGGCAATCGACTTGTCGCGCCAAAGCACTGCGCGTGAGATGGGGTTTAAGCGTGCACCATGGCAACTCGTGCACGTAGCTGTCTCACCTTCATACCAAGCGTTCCAGGCTGTTTCTTCACCCGTTTGCTCTTCGTCAAAGCCTTGCAACTTTAAGCCTGTGCCAAAACAACCGTGACACCAACCATGTTTCGAGTTGTACGAAAACATGCGCGGGTCAGGTTCTGGAAAACTCGTCCCACAGCTTGGGCAGGCACGTTTCACCGAGAAATGCGTTTGGTCGAGTTTGGCCGACATGTCGGCATGCAATCGATCGAGTGACCAGACAACACTCATCACCCCTTGGCCATGTTCAAGCGCACTGCGTACCCCTTCACGTAACTGCGCTTCGTTGTCTGACCCCACCACCAAATCTGCGACCGGTAATTCAATGGTGTGTTCTTTGAACCGATCTAAGCGCGGCCATTTTGCAGTGCCGATAAATTCATCGTCTACCCGCAGATGGGTGTAGCCCTTGCCGGCCGCCCATTTTGCGAGATCAGTGTAGAAACCTTTGCGCGCCGTCACCAAGGGCGCCAATAAGCCGATGCGCTGTCCTTTATGGTCGCGCATGATACGGGCGACGATCTGATCAGCGCTTTGTGGCTCTACGCTGACCTGACATTGTGGGCACATTTGTGTACCCAGTTTCATGTACAGTAGTCGCAAGAAATGATGAATTTCAGTCATCGTTGCAACCGTCGATTTTCGACCACCACGGCTGGTGCGCTGTTCGATTGCAACGGTAGGTGGAATTCCAAAAATAGCATCGACGTCGGGCTTGCCTGCCGGCTGCACAATCGCGCGCGCATAGGCGTTGAGCGATTCAAGATAACGGCGTTGACCTTCGTTAAAGAGGATATCGAACGCGAGTGTCGATTTGCCCGAGCCTGACACCCCAGTGATGACGGTGAATTTATCGTGCGGAATACTCACGCTGATGTTTTTAAGGTTGTGTTCGCGCGCGTGCAAAATATCAATGCTCGTCGCAGCGCGACGTTTTTCTTTTAAGACGGTTTGCAATGAGCGACCTGCTGAGCTGCTCGCGGCGTTAGCGGGCTCACGTAACGCGCGGGCTGCTTGTCGAGGATCGTCGGTTGCGAGAACGTCAAGTATCGATGCACCAATCGCGTCAGGGGTCATGGCAACGGCATATTCTCTCAGCGCTGCTCCGGTGTGCGAAGTTGGATGTGCCATGACTGTTTCAGGGCTACCCGATACGATCAACTCGCCACCAGCGCTGCCGCCCTCTGGCCCCAGGTCAAGCACCCAGTCTGCCGCGCGAATCACGTCAAGATTGTGCTCAATGATTAGCAGAGTGTGACCTGCGCCTAATAACTTTCTGAAGGCACGCATCAAGCGCGCCACATCATCAAAATGCAAGCCGGTGGTCGGTTCGTCAAATAAAAATAAACTGCCTTTCTTGGCGAGCTTGCCTGTTGAGATACCACTACGCGCGGCCTCGGCTAAGTGGCCCGCTAACTTTAAACGTTGTGCTTCGCCGCCCGACAGGGTTGGCACAGGCTGGCCAAGTTTGACGTACTCAAGCCCCACATCTTCAAGCGGCGCTAATCCAAGTTGTACGTCGCGCAAACCTTTAAAAAATTCAAGCGCTTCAGAGACCGTCATATCGAGCACTGCATCAATCGAAGCGCGTCGACCGAGGTGCTCGATCTCGACCTCACGAACCTCTGGTCTAAAACGTTTGCCATCGCAATCTGGGCAACGGATATAGACGTCAGATAAAAACTGCATCTCAACGTGTTCGAAGCCCGTGCCACCACAGGTTGGGCAACGCCCGTCGCCGCTATTAAAACTGAAGGTGCCCGCGGTGTATCCGCGTTCGCGCGCAACGGGTGCTTGTGCAAATAATTTTCGAATCGGATCAAAGGCTCCCACATAACTGGCAGGATTCGAGCGCGCCGTTTTACCAATCTGCGCCTGGTCCACCATGACGACCTCGGCCAGCTGTTCGGCACCAAGAATTCGGTCGAAGGCGCCGGGTGACTCAGTGGGCTTACCCATGATCTTAAGCAAACCGGGGTACAGCACATCTTGGATCAAGGTCGACTTGCCCGAACCCGATACGCCTGTGACACAGACCAAACGACCCAGCGGTATTTCGATTGAAACGTTTTTAAGATTGTTAGCCGTCACGCCTTCAAGCAGTAGGCGAGGGGTGTTGGGCGAAACGGGCAAAGGCCTCGGCGCCTCGACCTTCATGCGCCCGCCCATATATTGGCCGGTGAGTGTTGTGGCGTCGCGCAGTGCAAGCGGTGTGCCATCAAAGACGATCTGACCACCGCGTTCACCTGGGCCTGGGCCTACGTCAATCACACGATCGGCAGCGATCATGACCTGCGGATCATGCTCGACCACGACCAGGGTATTGCCAGCGTCACGCAGGCGATGCATCACCTCAACCACCCGATGGATGTCGCGTGGGTGCAAACCGATTGACGGCTCATCCAGCACAAAGAGCGTGTTGACCAACGAGGTACCAAGCGCAGTTGTTAAATTGATGCGTTGCACCTCTCCACCTGACAGCGTACGGCTTTGTCGATCGAGCGTGAGATAGCCTAAGCCAACGTCACATAAAAACTTTAGGCGTGCGCGTACTTCGGTCAATACCAGATCCATCGCTGCATCCAGGCCGCCGTCAAACTTCAGCGTATCGGCAAAGCTGCGTAATTGATCGATTGGGGTCAACATCAAATCTTGAATCGATTTGTGTTCGATTTTCCAGAGCAGCGCATCGGGTTTTAAGCGCGCCCCTCGACAGGTCGGGCAGGGGGTGTAGCTGCGATACTTTGAGAGCAAGACCCGCACGTGCATTTTGTATGACTTGGTCTCAAGCCAGTTAAAGAATTTTTGTACGCCGTACCACTGGGTTTTCCAGGCGCCGCTCCCGCCTTTCCAAAGTGGGTCGCCGTCGAGCACCCAGTCTTTGTGTTCTTGCGGCAAATGACGCCAGGGCGTATTCACTGAAACGTTGGCGCGCTTGGCGTACTTGAGCATCTCTTCGTGACACTCTTTGTAGCTTGGTGTTTGCCAGGGCTTAACGGCACCGCTTTCAAGTGTTTTGTTTTCGTCGGGGATCACTAAACCAAAATCAATCCCGATCACGCGGCCAAAGCCGCGACAGGCTTCGCAAGCACCCAGCGGTGAGTTGAACGAAAACGTGCTGGGCAGCGGGTCGCTGTAGCTGATGTTGCAGTCGGCGCAGTGCAGTTTGTCGCTAAATTTCCAAACCTCGGTGTCAGCGCCGTCTGGATCAAGTGCGTGTACAGCAATCAAGCCATTACCCATTTTTAGGGCAATATCAAAGGCCTCCATGACGCGTGAGGCCTCGGCCCCTTCAAAGCGAAAACGGTCTTGCACCACGCGAAGCGTGCGCAATTGTGGCGACAGCATGGCCGATTTTTTTGAGGTCTTTTTAGCGGGCTTCGTAGTCTCCGTGGCAGGCGCTGCGGATGGTTGAGTCGGGCTCTCGTCAGAGTGGACGCGGGTATAGCCTTGTTGATCCAAAAAGCCCCGAACTTCATCTTCGGTAAAGTTGGCAGGTACCTGCACTGGAAACGTTACGACTAAGCGCGGATTGCCCGCGTTGGCAGAGCGCTGAGCCACTGCAGCAAAGATTGACGCTGTACTGTCGCGGCAGACTGCTTGCCCACAGCCACGACAGACTAATTGCGCGCCACGCGCAAACAGCAGCTTCAAATGGTCGTTGAGTTCAGTCATGGTGCCCACGGTGCTACGCGAACTGCGCACCGGGTTGGTCTGATCGATCGCGATGGCGGGCAAGATGCCCTCAATGCGATCCACCACAGGCTTATCCATGCGGTCTAAAAATTGCCGCGCGTAAGGCGAGAACGTTTCGACATAGCGCCTTTGCCCCTCGGCATACAACGTGTCGAAGGCCAGAGAGCTTTTGCCCGAGCCGCTGACGCCCGTGATCACCGTCAGGTCACCCGTGTTTAGAGTGAGATCGAGGTTTTTGAGATTGTTCTGGCGCGCGCCAGTGATGCGAATAGTTGGGTTCATGTTGCGATTTTAAGGCCGCTGTTGCTGATATTGGTCGATACCTTGGCAATACCCCTAAAGCCTTGACAGGGCTTTATGAATCCTGCGCCAGCCGCTTTTAGAGTACTATTACAGGTTCCCTACCGGAGAATTGCTATGGCTTCAGAAACAAAACGTACGCGCCGCAACACGCTCGAACGCCGTTGCTTGGGCAAGGCCTTCAAGCGCCTGTTCGTCAACGCCCCTAAAGGCGTGTTCAAAATGCTTGAGAAAGTCAAAAAAGCCTAAGTTTTATATAGGTTTTTGGGTAAATCAGAAGCTCAGTCACGAAAGTGACTGGGCTTTTATTCTTTGTGTATCCAGCGAGGGGCACTCTTCAGCAAACGGCACTATTGCCTACTCTTTCCTCGCCCCCGGTTTTGTAGCTTCTTGGGGCTATGTCGCTTGACTTTAGCAAGTTAGTCACACTTTCTGCCGCCAAGGGTTATCCCTAGGTGCCTGGTCAGCCTTTTGTACCCGCGCCGCGAGTGATAATCAATCAATTGATAAAACTAGCGGAGAGGCAAGCATGAGTAGCTCAACAAGATGGGTCAAACGTCCAGAAGGTTCAACCTGGGGCGATTTTGGGCCCGATGATCAGCGTGGCCGGATCAATTTGCTGACCCCTGAAAAAATCAAGCAAGGCGTCGCTGAGGTTGAGTACGGTATCCCTTTCTGTTTGAGCCTGCCGCTCGATCTTCCGGGGGGTAATTTGTTGAACCCAAGGCGGTTTCCGCCCGTTATCCGTCCGACCTTGCGCGACGGACGCCCCAACATGAACTACCGCCTGTTTACAGACAATGATCAGCATACCGACGTCATCAGCGACGACCTGGTTGTGATGCATCTGCAATATTCAACGCAGTGGGACAGCTTGGCGCACGTGGGCTCGCTGTTTGATGCGAATGGCGATGGTATCCCCGAGGCCGTCTATTACAACGGCTATCGCGCCGGACAAGACATTCAAGGTCCAACCGAAGGTAAAGATGCAGGCGTGCCTCAGCCGGGCGATCAGCGTAGTACCTCAAACGCGATTGCTTTAGGCATACAAAACATGGCCGAGTCATGCGTACAAGGTCGCGGTGTGATGATCGATTTTCATGCCCACTTCGGAAACAAGCGTGAAAACATTGGCTATGACACCTTGATGCGTGTCATGGAGCAAGACAAGGTTGTCGTCGAAAAGGGCGATATGGTCTGCTTGCACACGGGCTTTGCCCAAATGCTGATGGATATGAATGGAAAGCCTGATCTTCAGTTGCTGAACAACAGTTGCGCGGCATTAGATGGTCGCGATAAAAAATTGTTGAACTGGATTACCGACAGCCAGTTAGTGGTTCTGATGGCTGATAACTATGCGGTTGAAGCGCATCCAGCCACGAGCCATATCGGTTGTTGCGCCACACTGCCTATTCATGAGCACTGTCTGTTCAAATTGGGTGTGCATCTTGGTGAAATGTTTTATCTGACCCCGCTGGCGCAATGGTTGCGCAAAAATGGGCGTAATCGCTTCTTACTGACTGCACCACCTTTGCGTCTGCCCGGAGCGGTAGGCTCGCCTTCAACGGCAGTGGCGACGGTTTAATGAAAGACATCATTAGAATTGGTTCAGGTGCAGCGTGGTGGGGCGATCGTGTTGAACCCGCCGCGCTCAATGCCGAAAAAGGTCAGTTAGATTATCTGTGCTTTGAAACGATGGCCGAGGCAACTGTCTCGGCCGCACAAGTGCGCGCGCGGCGTGATCCCTCGTTTCCTGGCTACGACACCTATCTAGATGATCGGATGAAGGCGGTATTGCCTGCGTGTATCAAAAACGGCACTAAGATCATTACCAATCAAGGCTGGATCAATCCAGACGCTGCAGCGAAGCGGATTGTGTATTGGCTCAAGGAGTTTGGCTTCAACGGTGTCAAGGTTGCCTCAGTCAATGGCAGCTTGATTACTGAGCACGTGCTTGAGTTGACCGATCTGATTTTAGAAAATGGTCAACCAACGTCGAGCCTGAAGTCGAATTTAATTTCGGCCGAAGTCTATCAAGGTGCCGAGCCAATCGTAGAAGCCTTAAAGGCTGGCGCCCAGATTGTGATTACAGGTCGTGTGGCGGATCCTTCAATTTTTATGGCGCCGATGATGTACGAGTTCGGCTGGGATCCCCTTGATCACGTCAAGCTCGGTCAAGGCAATGGGATCGGGCATTTACTTGAATGTGGTGCGCAAGCGACGGGCGGCTATTTTTCCGATCCGGGCTTTAAGGACGTGCCTGAACCCTGGAATTTTGGTTTTCCAATTGCTGAGGTGAGCCGTGATGGCAGTGCTGTGATTACAAAAGTGGCCGGCACGGGTGGCGCCATTACGCTAGAAACCATTAAAGAACAGCTGTTGTACGAGGTCCATGATCCTGCAAACTATCTGACGCCTGATGTTGTGGTCGATTTCACTACTGTGCAGATTGAGCAGATTGGCGTAGATCGCGTGCGTGTGAGCCACATCGGCGGCAAGCCGCGTACACCGACGTTGAAGGTGTCGATCGGCTGTACCGAAGGTTTTATTGGCGAAGATATGTTCTTTTATGCGGGCCCTGGTGCCTTGCGTCGCGCTGAGTTAGCCAAAAAAATTCTTGAAGAGCGCTTCAAAATCGTCAAGCTGGACGCCGAAGAGATTCGAATTGATTACTTGGGCTTGAATGCGATTCATGGCGCTGCAACGCCCGCCGATGCCCCAGAGCCCTACGAAGTCGCTGTGCGTGTCGCGGCTCGTACGAAGACACGAGAAGAGGCAGCCAAGGTTGGTCGTGAGATCGATGGCATGGCTGTGTCAGGGATCGCTCACACGGGCAAAAGGGTGCCGCATCAGGATCGTACTCGTGAGGTCATCGGAGTATGGTCGTCGTTGGTGGCGCGCGAAAAAGTATTTGCCTCTGTCAATTATTTTGTGAGCTAAGCCATGAAAGTCAAACTGCAACATGTGGCCCATGCAAGGTCTGGTGACAAGGGTGATACGTCTAACATCGCTGTCTACGCGTATGTGCCTGCGTTTTACCCACTGCTCAAAGAACAGCTGACCGCCGAGGCACTGAAAGCTTTTTATAAGGGCGCGATTAAAGGCCCGGTGACACGCTATGAAGTTGAGAACTTGCACGCGATGAATTTTGTTGCGCAAGGAGCCTTAGGCGGTGGTGTGTCGCGAAGCTTGTGCTTAGACAACTACGGTAAGGCCTTATCGGCTGCGATTCTTGGTTTTGAAATTGACGTGCCCGATGCTTTGCGCGCTTCCTTGCGTGGCCAGCATTTGTTGGCGAACATCTGATTTATTTATCAATAGCATTTTGCGCTTGACCTTGTGATGAGAAAAAAACACACCATACTGATCGTTGGGGCGAGTGGCGTTGTGGGTGCTGCCGCCTTAAATCATTTTGCCTCGCTACCTGACTGGAATGTGATCGCGCTTTCAAGGCGCTTTGTGAATTTGCCATTTTTGGCACAGCACGTCAGTGTCGATCTTACCGACCGCAAAGCCTGTGAGCAAGCGGCCGCAGGGCTCTCAGACGTCACGCACATTTTTTATGCGGCACTCTATGAGCTGCCCGAGTTGGTTGCCGGATGGCAAGATCCCAAACAGATGGCGGTCAACGAAGCGATGCTGCGCAATTTGCTTGATGCGCTCGCGCCCGTTGCAAAAAAATTACGCCACATCACATTGATGCAAGGTACCAAGGCCTATGGCGGCCATGTCGAGCCAGCGCGTGTTCCAGCAAAAGAGCATTGGCCTCGCCATCCGCACAAAAATTTTTACTGGTTGCAAGAAGATTTAATACGCGAACGTCAAACCCAAGCGGCTTGGACTTTCACAATTTTGCGCCCGCAGATCGTGTTTGGCTATTCGGTATTTAGCCCCATGAATATCGTCGCAGCGATTGGTGCCTATGCCGCATTGCTGCGCGAACAAGGCTTACCCTTAAGTTTTCCAGGTGGTGGGCGTTATATCAACGGAGCGAGTGACAGCCGCCTGATTGCGCGTGTGGCTGAGTTTGCGGCGACGCATGAGATTGCCGCCAACGAAACGTATAACGTTGTGAACGGCGATGCATTGGTTTGGCAGGATATTTGGGGTTCGATTGCTGCGAAGTTCAAAATGCCAGTGGGTGAGCCTGCGCCGCTCTGTCTTGCGGACAATATGCCTCAGCATGAGGCGCTTTGGGCGCAACTCGTCAATAAGCATGATCTTGCGTCCTTCACCCTGAGTGAAATTATTTCAAGCTCGTGGGAGTTTACCGATCGGGCGTTTGCGCACGGTGTTGAACATCCGGCTGATTCGGTGTTGAGTACGATTAAGTTGCGCAAACATGGTTTCGATGATTGCTACGACACCGAGGAGTCTTTGCATGACTGGTTAGAGCTCATGCAAAAAAATAGATTGTTACCTCGCTAAGAAAAATGTTTTTAAGGGAGCGAAGATGAAAAGAATCAAAAACGCCATCAAGTTGCTTGGATGCTCAGTGATCTGTGTCGCCGCAACATTCTTCGCCTTACCCAACGCGTCGGCGCAAACGACGTTTTCGGACCGACCGATACGCGTGGTCGTACCGTATCCTGCCGGCGGCACAACAGACTTGCTCGCACGCGCGGTGAGCGGCCGTTTAGGTGAGTTGCTCGGGCGCACGGTCGTTGTCGACAACAAGCCGGGCGCTGGCGGTGTGATTGGCTCGCAGCAAGTCGCTAAGTCAACGCCTGACGGTCATACACTGGTATTTGCAAGCATTGCTTCGCATGGCATTATCCCTGCACTGCAAACGCCACCGCCCTATGATGCAGTCAAAGATTTTATGCCGATCACGCTCGTGGCCAGCACGCCTAACGTGTTGTTAGTGAATGTGAACCTGCCGGTCAACAACGTACAAGAGTTGATCGCTTTAGCAAAGGCCAAGCCCGGTACGATTAATTTTGGGTCAACGAGCCACGGCGGTTCACCTCACATGACAGGTGAATTGTTTAAAACAATGACAGGTGTTGATATCGTGCACGTGCCCTATAAAGGCGCCTCGCCGATGTTGATCGATTTGATTGGCGGACAGGTTGCGATGGGTTTTGATAATTTGCCTTCTTCAATGGCAAACATCAAGGCCGGTAAAGTACGGGCTTTAGCGGTGACGACCACCACCCGTTGGCCTGGTGCGCCTGAGATTCCGACAATGATCGAGGCTGGCGTAGCGGGGTACGATGTCTCGGCGTGGTTTGGCTTGTTGGCCCCAGCCGGTACACCTCAGCCCTTGATTGATTTGCTGAGCAAACACCTGATGGCGATTTTGCGTACCGATGCGATCAAGACGCAATTTTTAGAACTGGGTGCATTGCCTGTAGGCGACACGCCTGCCGAATTTAAGCGTTTCATTGAAATCGAGCGCGATAAGTGGAACAACGTTGCACAAACGAACAATATCAAGCTTTAAGAAATCGGCGGCGAAGATGACCTGGGTGAACCAACGCGAATGCTGATATCGGTTGAGATACGCGAACGAGTGAAGGTGCTGTCTGCAGGCTGAGGCTTGAGGTTGCGGTCGCAAAGCAAAGTATAAAAAGGGTGCAAAATCTTGAAACAAGCGTACATAAAAGGTGTCGGGAATACCCCCTTTGGTCGTCTTGACGGTCGTAATACCCTCGATCTGATGGCGCAGGCGGCGAGCGCAGCGTTGACGTCAGCAGGTTTGGCACGTGCGCAGATTGACGGTGTGTTGTGCGGCTACGCCACCACGCTGCCGCATCTGATGCTGGCAAACTTATTTTGCGAGCGTTTTTCGTTACGCCCTCAATATGCTCATGGCATGGCCGCCGGCGGTGCCACCGGTGCAGCGATGTTGATGCTTGCGCGCGAGTTGGTGCAAAGTGGGCGTTGCCGTCATGTCTTGGTGGTGGCTGGCGAAAATCGTCTAAGCGGTCAAACCCGCGATAGTTCAATTCAGACACTCGCGCAGGTAGGTCATGCAGATTTTGAGGTGCCCAATGGTGCCTCGGTACCCGCGTATTACGGCTTGATGGCTTCGCGCTATATGTACGAGGCGGGTGTCACCAACGCTGATCTTGCTGAATTTGCAGTGTTGATGCGCAACAACGCGCGTCGCCATCCGGATTCGCACCTGACGCAAGAGATCGCGGTGGCTGATGTGTTGGCCTCAAAGCCGATTGCCGAGCCGTTGAGGTTGATGGACTGCTGCCCGATTTCTGATGGTGCAATGGCCTTGATTGTTTCGTCTGAGCCCAGTGCGGGCGTTCGCGTGAAAATGGTTGGGGCAGGGCAGGCGCATTTTCATCAGCACCTGACCGCGATGCAAGATGTGATGAACACCGGCGCAGGTGCTGCTGCAAAGATTGCCTTTCATGAAGCGGGTTTAACGACCAGCGATATCGACTACTTGGGCGTTTATGATTCGTTCACCATTACGCTGTTAATGCTGCTAGAAGAAATCGGTTTTGCTGCAAGAGGCCAGGCGGCTCAGCGTGTGCGCCAAGGTGATTTTTCACAAGACGGCGTGTTGCCTTTGAATACGCACGGTGGTTTATTATCGTTTGGGCACTGTGGCGTAGCGGGTGGCATGGCGCACACCGTTGAAGCTTATCGACAATTTACGGGTCAAGCCGGAGTGCGCCAAGTCAAAACGCCTACGCATGCCTTCATTCATGCTGATGGCGGCGTGATGTCATCGCACGTTAGTTTGATTTTGTCGCGTGAGAATTAAGTCATGACAACACATCAATCTTTGCCACTCGAGAATTAAGTCATGACAATTAAGCATTCAGAGATGACGTCTTTGGCTCAGCCTTATCTTGAAGGTTTGACCGAGCACGTGTTGCGTTATCAGCACTGCAGTGCCTGCGCGCGTGCTCAAACCTTTGCTCACGATGCCTGTCAGTTTTGCGGTGCTGAGGAACTTGTCTGGCGTACTTCGAGCGGCCGTGGGCATGTTCACGCTGTCACCGTCGTGGGTCGGGCGCCTTCTGATGCGTTTCGGTCGTTAGCACCTTATACCCTTGTGGTGGTCACGCTTGAAGAAGGGGCGCGATTGATGGGGCACGCCACACCAGGCGTCAAGATCGGTGATACGGTCACCGCAACATTTTTTAAACATCTTGATCAGACTCTCGTGTGTTTCGAACCTGTTGACTAACGCCCGACTAGATCGTCTCTTACTTTCATTGAAGACTTTATTCGTGTCTCAGTTTCGCCTTCGTAAAAGACGAGCGCTTGAGCAAGAAGGTCTTCTCACGGCCCATGCTTTCAACCGGAATATTTATGTCTGATTTACTAGAAACAGCCTTGAATCCTCGTACCGTTGCCATTATTGGTGCGTCAGAAAATATCCATAAAATTGGTGGGCGTCCAATTTTCTATATGCAAAAACGTGGCTTCAAAGGCACGATTTATCCGATCAATCCGAGTCGTGAAGAAGTGCAAGGTTTAAAAAGCTATGCTTCGTTGGCGCAGTTGCCCGAAGTGCCTGAGCTTGTGTTGATTGTCGTGGCGGGTGATAAGGCGGTTGAGGCGGTTGAAGAATGTGCAGCACGTGGTGTGAAGTCGGTGGTGGTGATGGCGTCTGGCTTTGGCGAGACCGGCCCCGAGGGGCGTGCCGTACAGCAGCGCATGACCGATGCAGCGCGCGCGACGGGTATGCGTATCTATGGCCCGAATACACATGGTTTGGCAAATTTTGGGACTGGTGCGATTGCAGGGTTTTCAACCATGTTTATCGAGCGCCCGCCGCAAGACGGGCCCGTGGCGGTGTTGAGTCAAAGCGGTGGAATGAGCGCCATGGTGTACGGTTTGCTGCGCGAGCGTGGCATCGGCGTGCGTCACGTGCATGCCACCGGTAACGAAGCAGACGTCACTGTCGCTGAGATGGCGTGGGCCATCGCGCACGACCCTGAAATCAAACTCTTGCTGCTTTATCTGGAAAATATTGCTAATCCTGAGATGCTGGCGCGCGCTGCAGAATACGCACGCAGTCGCGACCTACCAATCGTAGCCGTCAAGGCGGGTCGCTCAGCGAGTGGTCAGCTAGCTGCTTCGACGCATACGGGTTCTATGGCGAACGAGGATCGCGTAGTGGATGCTTTTTTCAAAAAGCATGGAATCATGCGTGTGCGCGATCCCCATGCGCAGGCGCTTGCTGCCGAGGCCTATTTGAAAGGCTGGCGTCCTGCGGGAAATAAACTTGTCGTTATCAGTAACTCGGGTGCGAGTTGTGTGATGGGTGCGGATGCCGCTGAGGATAATGGTCTCGAAATGGCTAAACTCAGCACCTCGACGCAACAAGCCGTCGCGAAATCTCTGCCTGGTTTTGCTACGACGACCAATCCAATTGATATTACGGCGGCACTGCTCTCTAATAGCGGTCTGTTTAGCGAAGTGCTACCGGCGGTTGCGCAAGATCCTGCAGCGGATATGTTTTTTATTAATATTCCTGTTGCGGGCGCGGGGTATGACGTACAAGCTTTCGCGCGTGATACCGCGCAGTTCGAAGCGCTGACGGGTAAACCTGTTGCGCTAGCCGCCTGGCAAGAGACTGTCGCTGAGCCCTTTCGGCAGGCGGGTGTCGCGACCTTTGCAAACGAAGGCGATGCCGTTGGCGTACTAGGTCAGCTCGCCAAACATACAGCGTTGCTGCATGAAAAATTAGTGCACTGGCCTGAGTTACCAGCTGTAACGGTACCCCCAGGTAAAGATCAATACTGTGATGAAGCGCAATCACTTGGTTTGTTAGCCGCCCACAGCGTGCCGGTTGCGGAGCATGTTTTATGCACGAGCGCCGAGCAGGTTCGCGCTGCCTTTGCAAAATTAGGTGGCAATGTTGCGCTCAAAGGCTGTGCTGCAGAGGTGCCCCATAAAACAGAGCATGGACTGGTGGCCTTGGGAATACAAAACGTTGAAGAAGCTGTTCGTGTTTTTGATTCTCATATGAAAAAACTCACAAGCCTGTCTGTCGAAAAGGCAGGGGTTATTGTTGCTGCAATGCGTCGTGGTAGACAGGAGTTGATGGTAGGCGCGCGGTTTGACGCTGTTTTTGGTCCTGTCGTACTGGTCGGAGCGGGCGGTAAGTATGTTGAGGCCATGAAGGATTACGCTGTGATTTTGCCCCCTTTCAGTGCCGAGCAAGTCGAGCAAGCTTTGAGAGGGTTGCGCCTGGCTCCGATGCTCGATGGCGTGCGGGGCGATG